>NZ_JBFRNC010000051.1:0-27393 GCF_041470825.1 Vibrio sp. 10N.261.55.A10
GTCAGTGTTATTAAGGCTATCCATGGCTAAATTTCACAATAATTCATCAATCTTAATTAGATCACATTTTTACTTTAATTGGTATTAGTCGGTAATTCCTGCTTTTAATAAAACCTGGCCTTAAAAGTGTAAGTGCTTACTTATCCCAGTCTCTTTTATAAACAACCAACAGCACAAACTACGCTTCTTTATGAGAACTGTTCTCAATATTTTGTTAAATTTTAGTCGTTATTACTAAAAGGCAACAAATATGGATATCTCCCGTCGTAAGTTTATTCAATCATCTCTCGCTATATCTGCACTCACTGTACTGCCCGCTTGCTCAATGAAACGGTCGGTTGATGAACAAGGAAAGTATGTTTATGACTTAACGGCAGAGCCTTCAACCGCTGAACTCGTGACGGGGTTTGAGACTGATATTCTAGGCTTTAATGGTCAGATTCCAGCACCAACGATTCGATGTCGACAAGGTGAAAAGGTAACGATCCGTTTTACCAACAAGCTATCAGAACCGACAACTATTCATTGGCATGGTTTAAGGATTCCTATCGAAATGGATGGGGTTCCCTTCTTGAGCCAACCACCGATCATGCCAGGTGAAACATTCATTTATGAATTTACGCCACCAGATGCTGGCACGTTTTGGTATCACCCACATATGAACAGCGTTAAGCAGCTTGGTATGGGCTTGGTTGGTCTAATTATCGTTGAGGAGAGCATTCCAGTGCCGTTTGATGAAGAGCACGCACTGATGCTTAAACATTGGCATATAGATAAGAAAGGCCAATGGAAAGATCTAATGATCCCACGACTCAGTGCTCGTATGGGTACGCCAGGAGAGTGGAGTAGCGTTAATGGAATACATGAGCCTGTCTATGAGTTAAAACAACATGCAACAACCAGGCTACGTATCGCTAATGTCGACAATACGATCACTTACCCTATAGCTGTCGAAGGGGCTGAGGCATGGGTGATTGCCATTGATGGTAACCCTGTAAAAACACCTTATAAGCTGACGCAACATAAAATTGGTCCAGGGATGCGAGTGGATATTGGACTGATAGCACCCAAAGCCGGTGGGCGAGTTAGCGTCCTTCAAATGAAAGGACGCTTTCCTTTCTCTTTGTGTGAGTTCGAGGTTGTAGATTCAACCCTTGTTGAGAATCGCTCTCTGCCTTCTTTACCCCTTAATCCTGTGCCCAATTTAGATTTGGCTAATGCAGAAGAAATCGACTTTTTATTTGAATGGGAAGGGGCGGTTTCTCCAGTATCTAAAGATGGTAAATCTATGCCTAAGTTTTGGCTAACTAATAAACGAGCATGGGAGGGGATGAGCAAAGATAATATCCCTGAACCGTTGGCGACTTTAGAGCTGGGAAAAACCTATATATTCGATCTTAAGAACGTCACTCAATATCATCACCCGATTCACATTCACGGCCATACATTCACTGTATTGGAACTTGATGGGAAGAAAGTTGAAGAACCTTTCCATACTGATACAGTGTTACTTGGAAAAAATGGCCGAGCTAAAGCTGCATTTGTAGCCGACAACCCTGGCCGCTGGATGTATCATTGTCATGTTATAGAACACATGAAAACGGGTTTGATGGGATATATTGAAGTTAAGTGACACCTGTAACGTTTAATATTTGCGCATGCATTCTTAGTTTCTACCCTCGCTTTTATCGGCGTTAAAGCTAGAATATAGGGATTATTGTTTGGGAGGATTCATGGGTCAGTTATCTATTCTAGGTTTTATCGCCATCGGTGGCGCGTTTGGTGCTTGTTCACGTTACTTGATTTCAGAGTTATGCGTTGTGATGTTAGGGCGTGGTTTTCCTTACGGTACGCTGACTGTTAACGTAATTGGCTCTTTGATTATGGGATTGCTCATCGCCGCGTTTGAAAATGAGATGGTTGCGACGGAGCCGTGGAGACAAATTATCGGTCTTGGTTTCCTTGGAGCCCTGACGACATTTTCTACGTTTTCGATGGATAACGTGCTTCTTATGCAGCAGGGTGCGTTCTTCAAGATGGGGCTCAATGTACTGCTCAATGTGGTTCTCAGTATTTCAGCCGCATGGATCGGCTTCCAACTTCTGATAAAGTCTTAAAACTTTCTTACGATTTGTTAACAACTCGGCTTGGTTTATCCAAGCCGTTTTTATATACTCGATCGTACTTGTCGGAGTGCCATATGGCTGAGACCGTTAACTCGGGATCCGTTGAACCTGATCAGGCTAATACCTGCGAAGGGAACAAGAGTAGATATCTAACTAGAATCCTTCTAGAGATCTATCTCCAGATCACAACTGCATTTTCTTGCTGTGATCCCTCTTGTAGCATCTTATCCGTCAAGCATTTTTATCCCTATAAATAATGGCTAAAAGCCAAGGAAAAATGCTATGTCGAGTCGTAAACAAGCAAGACTGGAAGCGAAGAATTTCATTGATTCTTTATCCGTACAACCTTATCCAAATTCAAAAAAAGCTTATATCCAAGGATCTCGCGAGGACATTCAAGTCCCTGTACGAGAAATATCACTAGCAGATAGCCTTGTTGGTGGTACCAAAAAAGAGCCTGTATTCGAACCTAATGCACCAATTCATGTATACGACACTTCTGGTGTTTATACTGACCCTACGCACGAAATTGACCTTTACAGTGGCCTTCCTAAGTTACGAGAGCAATGGATTGAAGAGCGTGGTGATACAGAACTATTAGACGATGTAAGTTCTGTTTATACCAAAGAGCGTTTAGAAGATGAAACTCTAGACGACCTTCGTTACGGTAATCTGCCTAGAATTCGTCGCGCGACTGGCGATCAATGTGTTACTCAGTTGCACTATGCTCGTCAGGGAATTATCACTCCTGAGATGGAGTACATTGCGATACGTGAGAACATGGGACGTCAGAAATTTGCTGATGAGCAGCTAAACCACCAACACCCTGGCCATAATTTTGGCGCAAACCTGCCGAAAGAAATCACCCCTGAGTTCGTGCGTAAAGAAGTCGCTGAAGGCCGAGCTATCATTCCGTCGAACATTAACCATCCTGAATCCGAGCCGATGATTATTGGACGAAACTTCTTAGTGAAAGTGAACGCCAATATCGGTAACTCTTCAGTAAGTTCTTCGATTGAAGAAGAAGTTGAGAAGCTAGTATGGTCAACTCGTTGGGGTGGAGATACCGTGATGGACCTTTCTACTGGCCGTAATATCCACGAGACTCGTGAATGGATCCTACGTAATAGCCCAGTGCCGATTGGTACGGTTCCTATGTATCAGGCGCTTGAGAAAGTGAATGGCGTAGCCGAAGACCTTAACTGGGAAGTGATGCGCGATACTTTGATTGAACAAGCGGAGCAGGGCGTTGATTACTTCACTATCCATGCTGGTTTGCTTCTTCGTTATGTTCCTATGACGGCTAAGCGTGTGACAGGTATTGTTTCTCGTGGTGGCTCTATTATCGCGAAATGGTGTCTTGCACATCACCAAGAAAGCTTCCTATACACACACTTCCGCGAGATCTGTGAGATCTGTGCGAAGTACGATGTGGCTTTGTCACTAGGTGACGGCCTACGTCCTGGCTCTATTGCAGATGCCAATGATGAGGCTCAGTTCTCGGAGTTACGTACTCTAGGTGAGTTAACTAAAGTGGCTTGGGAATACGATGTTCAGGTGATCATTGAAGGTCCTGGACATGTACCTATGCATCTTATTAAAGAGAACATGGATGAGCAGTTAGAGCACTGCCATGAAGCGCCTTTCTATACGTTAGGCCCGCTGACCACTGATATTGCACCGGGTTATGACCACATTACCTCTGGTATTGGCGCGGCGATGATTGGTTGGTACGGCTGTGCGATGCTTTGTTATGTAACACCTAAAGAGCATTTGGGCTTACCAAATAAAGAAGATGTGAAGACTGGCTTGATTACTTACAAGCTGGCAGCACATGCAGCAGACTTGGCAAAAGGGCATCCGGGCGCACAAATCCGAGATAATGCATTATCTAAAGCTCGTTTTGAATTCCGTTGGGAAGACCAATTTAATCTAGCTTTAGATCCAGAAACAGCCCGTTCTTTCCACGATGAAACCCTGCCACAAGAATCGGGCAAGGTTGCTCACTTCTGCTCTATGTGTGGACCTAAATTCTGTTCAATGAAGATCTCTCAAGAAGTTCGAGAGTACGCGAAAGACACTGAACAAGTGGCTGCTGATCAGGCTATCGAGATTAAGATGCTTGATAATCCGTTGGAAGGGATGCGTCAGAAATCACAAGAGTTCCGTGATACTGGCTCTGAACTTTATCACTCAGCAGTAGGCGCAAAAGAAGCTCAATTAGAGGAATAATGACAGTGAAGATTCTTATCCCATCTCAAAATATTGAGCTAACGGGAGAGGTGCAAAGCTGTCTATTGGTTGCTAAGCGACAAGGCTTGGCAACCGATGCAGTTGAGTTGGGTGTAAGCCCAACTCAATGCTTCTCTATCGTTGATGCTCAGCAAGCGTTATCTATTGGTTTTGCTCATGATGTTGATTCATTGGCGGAGTGTCGCTCAAGTGAGCTTGATCATATCGTTTATTACAGTCATTCAGTGGCGCTAGCTGGTGTCCGCGATGCCTTGGCACAAACTCCGAATACCATCTATATCGGTGTCTTAGATGACTCAGCTGCATTGGATATCTGGTCACAGCTAGATTCTAATCGTGCTATCAAGAGTGAAACTCCAGCTCATCAGGAGTTAGATAGTCGTGGCCACTTTGCTTGGTTACTTACTTTGTTGGCGTTGGAATTCCCATTAGAAGATGCACTGGTTTTAGCTCGCGCAGCATCTAGTGTTTCACGTGGAACATGGCCAGCAAACTATCAAAACTTTCCTATTCCCGTTCTCGAAGATGAGCGACTGGATATTAGTGTTGGTTGGGCGCACCAAGGAACATCACTGTCGTTCCCGGAATTGAGTAAGAGTAGCCTAGGACTATACCCAGTGGTTGATGATGTTGAGTGGATCGAAAGGCTGCTCAAGCTTGGAATTAACACAGTTCAACTGCGTATTAAGAACCCACAGCAAGCAGATTTAGAACAACAAATCGCGCGATCTATCGAACTCGGTAGAGAGCACAACGCTCAGGTTTTTATCAATGACTATTGGCAATTGGCACTTAAGCATGATGCTTTTGGTGTTCATTTGGGGCAAGAGGACATCGAAGAATCCAACCTATCTCAACTGAGCCAAGCTGGTATTAAGATCGGTCTATCGACTCATGGTTATTACGAGTTGCTACGCATTGTGCAAATCAACCCAAGCTATATTGCGCTGGGGCATATATTCCCAACCACCACTAAGCAGATGCCATCGAAGCCTCAAGGACTTGTGCGTTTATCTCTCTATCAGCAGCTGATTGATACTATCCCATACACAGAAGAACTCACCGGTTATCCGACAGTTGCGATTGGTGGAATTGACCAGTCGACGGCCGCACAGGTGTGGAGTTGTGGGGTATCGAGCCTTGCTGTTGTACGTGCGATTACGTTAGCCGAAGAACCAAAGCAAGTGATTGAGTTCTTCGAAGCATTAATGGCTGACCGTTCTTCAGGTGCTGCTAAAGAGGTAACTCAGGAGCTAAGTCATGCTGAATGATTTCGAATTCATTCGTTATCAACGACAAATTGCGTTACCTGAAGTCGGTGAGCAAGGGCAACGAAACCTATTAAACAGCCATGTGTTAGTGATTGGTTGTGGTGGCTTAGGCAATGCTGCCGCTCTTTACCTTGCGGCTTCGGGGGTCGGAAAGATCGTGTTGGTTGATGATGACTGTGTGGATTCGTCTAACCTGCAACGACAGGTCGCGTTCAAAGAAAGTCAGTTAGGTTCGCCTAAAGTCGAAGCTATGAAGCAACAACTGACTGAGCTCAATAGTCGCAGTCAAGTTAGAACCATCAATCAGCGAATGAGTGACAGTCAGCTTGAACTTGAAGTGATGCTCGCTGATTTGGTGTTGGATTGTACTGACAACTTTGCGTCACGCCAGCAGGTTAACCAAGCGTGTTTCGGCAGTAATACACCTTTGATTTCTGGATCTGCAATCGGTTGGAAAGGCCAGTTTATTGTCTTTGATTATCAGAATCAGAAAGGGTGCTATCACTGTTTGTTTCCGTTCAGTCATCATCCACAAACGACTCGTTGTAGTGATAGCGGCGTCATAGGCCCGGTTGTTGGCACCATAGGTAACCTTCAAGCTTTGGCTGCTATTCAACGTTTAACTCGTGGTGAGTTTCAGGTAGCAACACACCAGCTCAAACTGTTCGATGGCCAAACGATGAACTGGCAAAACTTAATGGTCACTCAAGATAATGAATGTTCCGTGTGCAGTGCGTCTGCAGTTAAGCATTTAGAAGAAGAAATCCAATGAGTCATATAACGATCTCTATAAACGGGCAACCAGAACAGGTCGCGCACTTGTCGTCTCTAGCGGACATTATCCAAGCTCTATCATTACCTGATCTAGGTTGTGTATTTGCAATCAATAATGCGGTTGTCCCGCGCAGCCAGTGGCAACAAACTGTCGTCAATGAAGGCGATGCTATTTCTCTTTTCCAAGCCATTGCAGGAGGCTAACCATGTTAACTATCGCTGATAAAACGTTTCAATCACGACTCTTCACTGGAACCGGGAAGTTCGCAAACAAGCATTTGATGGCGAGTGCTATTGAAGCTTCAGGTTCGCAACTGGCAACCATGGCGTTGAAGAGAGTCGATATTCGCTCTGAGCAAGACGACATTTTACAACCAATCATTGATGCTGGCGTGAACTTGCTACCGAATACCTCTGGGGCGAAGAGTGCAAAAGATGCCGTCTTTGCTGCGCATTTGGCTCGTGAAGCGCTAGGCACAAACTGGCTTAAACTGGAAATTCACCCAGATCCAAAGTACTTGATGCCAGACCCAATTGAGACGCTTAAAGCTGCTGAGCAACTGGTTAAAGATGGTTTTGTTGTGTTGCCTTACTGCCATGCCGATCCAGTATTGTGTAAACGCTTGGAAGAGGTGGGTTGCGCTGCAGTTATGCCGCTGGGCGCACCTATTGGTTCAAATAAGGGTATTGCGTCTGCAGACTTCTTAGAGATCATTATCGACCAAGCGAATGTCCCTGTGATTGTGGATGCAGGCATAGGCGCACCATCGCATGCTGCTCGTGCAATGGAAATGGGCGCAGACGCTGTGTTAGTGAATACTGCGATTGCGGCTTCTCAACAACCCGTCGATATGGCGATTGCCTTTAAGCTGGCAGTTGAAGCGGGTCGTATGGCTTACCTTGCTGGGCTTGCAGGAAAAGTATCTCACGCGGTTGCTTCGAGCCCGTTAACTTCATTTCTAGACGAGTAGTGTACCTATGACGTTTGTTGATCGATTTAAACAGCTCAACTGGGATGACATTGGTATGTCTATCTTCAGTAAAACGGCAGCGGATGTTGAACGTGCTCTGAGTAAACCCAAACGTGACTTAGAAGACTTTAAGGCTCTGATCTCTCCGGCGGCAGAACCTTACTTAGAGCAGATGGCACAACAGTCGTTGGCGCTAACTCGTAAGCGATTTGGCAATACAATGTCGCTTTACATTCCTTTGTACCTCTCGAATCTATGCGCTAATGCGTGCACGTATTGTGGCTTCTCAATGGAGAACCGTATCAAACGTCGCACGCTTACTTTGGATGAAATTGATGCCGAAAGTGCGGCTATCAAAAAGATGAAGTTCGATAGCATTTTGTTAGTCACCGGTGAACATGAAACTAAGGTCGGGATGAATTACTTTCGACAGGTGTTGCCGAATATCAAAAAGCAATTCAACTACCTTGCGATGGAAGTGCAGCCGCTTGATCAACATGATTACGCAGAGCTTAAAACTCTCGGCCTAGATGCTGTAATGGTTTACCAAGAGACTTATCAGCCAAGAACTTACGCTGAGCATCATCTACGTGGCAATAAAATGGATTTTGAATACCGTCTTGAAACCCCTGATCGCCTAGCAAAGGCGGGGATAGATAAGATAGGTATTGGCGCTTTGATTGGATTGGAAGATTGGCGAACCGACTGCTTTTTTGTTGCTGCTCACTTAGATTACTTAGAGCGTACTTATTGGCAAACACGTTACTCAATTTCATTCCCACGTCTTCGTCCGTGTGAGGGTGGAGACTCTGGTGGTGGATTACAGCCTAAATCAATCATGAACGATAAACAGCTGGTTCAGCTTATCTGCGCATATCGACTCTTGAATCCTGAGGTCGAGTTATCCCTTTCGACCCGTGAATCGGCAACTTTCCGCGATAACGTGTTGCCTTTGGGTATCACCAGTATGTCGGCAGCTTCGAAAACCCAACCCGGTGGTTATGCTTCGGGTGAGGAAGAACTCGAGCAGTTTGAGATCAGTGACGAGAGAAGTGCTGCTGATGTTGAGTCGATGATTCGTCAGCGTGGTTTCGACCCAGTGTGGCGAGACTGGCACAGTGCCTATTCTGGTTAATCAACATATTGGTTGATGTTCCACGTGAAACATCGATGTAATGATACAGGCAAATAAAAACGGCTACCTTTGGGTAGCCGTTTTGCTATTTGCTATTTAACCTAGCAAGCTCATTTTGGTTCAGTTAACAGCTTAGCGAAGCATTAAGCGTGAGCCAATGGAGTGGTTGATTGGCGTAACCATTCCAATGTATCACCTTCAACTAATGGGCTAACGTCGTTCCAAACTTTCTGATGGTAGTCGTTCAGCCACGCCAGTTCAGGTCGTGTTAGCAAATCAACATTGATGTTGCGCTTATCGATAGGGCAACGTGTTAGCGACTCAAAGGTTAGTACTGAGAAATCACCTTGAGTTGGAAGTTCAACAACCAGTTCTAGGTTCTCGATACGGATACCAAATTCATCAGCACGGTAGTAACCCGGCTCGTTTGATAACACCATACCTTCAACAAGAGGTACGTCGATCAGCTTCTTAGAGATGCTTTGCGGTCCTTCATGAACACTTAGGAAATGACCAACACCGTGACCAGTACCGTGGTCGTAATCGAAGCCTTCTGCCCATAAGTGCTGACGCGCTAGGATATCTAGTTGGAAACCACGAGTTCCCTGAGGGAAACGTGCACGTGCAATGCCGATATGACCTTTAAGTGCTAGCGTGAACTGCTGGATCATTTCGTCGCTTGGTTGGCCAATCGCGATAGTACGAGTGATGTCGGTTGTGCCGTCTAGGTACTGACCGCCTGAATCGACTAGGTACAGAGTATTCATCTCTAACTGACCTGGTTCAGGTTGATTCTCATGGTTGTAGTGACACATTGCTGCGTTACCGCCTGCAGCTGAAATCGTGTCAAAACTTAGGTCCATCAATGTTGGGTCTTGCTCACGGAATGATTGTACTTTGTCAGCCAATACCGCTTCGTTGTGTAGGTTACCTTGCGCGACTTCTGCATCAATCCAAGATAGGAATTTCGCCATCGCAACACCATCACGAATGTGACACGCTTTCATGCCGGCAATTTCAGTTTCATTCTTTGCTGCCTTTGGCATTAGACATGGGTCTGCTGCTTCAATGAGATGAGCGCCAGCGTTTTGTAGAACCAGCGTGTACCAAGCGTTACTGGTACCTGAATCGACAGATACATTTTTGCCTTCCAAAGATTGAAGGCGTGCTTCAAGCTCAGATGGGTGAGAAACGCGAATACCATTACCAACGTGAGCTTCAAAGCCAGCCGGGATGCGTGCTGGGTCTAGGAAGAAATCGACGCTTTCATCGGCGTGAATGATCGCGTTGGATAACACAACAGGTAGGCGAGATACGTCCAAGCCACGAATGTTAAGCAACCAACATATTGAGTCAAGCTCGGTAAGGATAGCGGCGTCCGCACCTTTTGCTTTTAGTAAGCCAGCAATCTCCGCGCGCTTACTCTCGCTTGATTGACCAACGGCGTTTGTTGCCATTAAGCGCACATCAGACACGACAGGCTCAGGGCGATCAGACCAAAGCTCATCAATTGGGTTTGCTGGGAGCGTTGTTAGCTCAACTTTCTCTGCTAGTTTTGCTTGTGCGCCTTTCAGCCAAGCTGCTGTGTGCATGCGTGGGTCGAATGCAACCTTACTACCTTGTGGCAATGAATTGATGATCCAATCTAAAGCCGGTTCTTCAATAAGGTGGCGATACTCAAATAACTCTACTGGCACTTGCTTACGAACCTGAACGGTGTAGCGACCATCAACAAAAATAGCAGCAGTTTCACGAGTGATAACAGCGGCACCTGCAGATCCAGTGAAACCTGTTAACCAGTGAAGTCGCTCGTTATGAGCGGGAACGTATTCACCTAGATATTCGTCTTCGTGTGGAATGATAACGGCATCTAGGTTGTTTGTTTCAAGCCAAGCTCGAACCGCAGCAACGCGTTCAACAGTGATATTATGCATCTGTGTTTATCCTTATTGTTAGGGTCCTTGTTAACACTCACAGTCGATATATATGCGAGGGGACTTATTAGGTCAATAAGCTAGCGCTTTTGTTCGTTTGCTGCAAACGCTGTACGCCATTTTTATCTAAGGTGCAGAGTTTTTTCTTTGATGATATCTCGTAGCCAAGTTAATGCTGGGTCATTTTCTCTGTCACGGTGCCAAAACAGAGTGTATGCCATCGGAGGAAATTCCATTGGTAAAGGCACAACCACTAAGTCGAGTTGTTTAGCGACGAGGTAAGTAAAGTGGCTTGGTGCGGTAAACACAAAGTCGGTATAGGTACACAAGCTTGCTGCACTATTGAAGTCTGGAACAGAAATAGCGATATCTCGCTGATGACCAAGATCAGCCAGTTTGTAGTCGAGCAGCCATCGATCGTTCCCATCACATCTTACTTGTACATGACGCTGCGCAAGGTAGGTTCCCAAATCCCATTTACCACTTAGAGCAGGGTGGTTACGCCTTAATACACACATCTGTGCATCACGGTAGATCTCTTGTTCGCAGATGTCGTCTGGCGGCAGCATGGTTAAGCGCGCGTCGTTGATGTCGATGTCTTTACCTGTGAGTCCGATATCTAACTCACCAAGCTGTAGCTTCTTAAAGGTTTGTTCGGTCCACGCGTGGGTGTTGATATTAACCTTAGGTGCTTGTCGAAATATCGCCGGTAAGAAGTGAGGAAGAATCAGCGGGTAAACACTCTCAACGGCAGCAATGTGAAAACTATGGTCGCTGTTGTTGGGAATGAATGTCTCAGGCTGAGTGAGAACATCAAGTTGGTTGATCAACGTTTCTAACCGAGGCTTAAGGAAAACAGCTTTCGGTGTTGGACGTAGGCCATGAGCACTTCGTGTGAAAAGGGGGTCATTAAATTGTTCACGAAGCTTGGCTAGCGACTTACTCACAGCCGATTGACTCAAGCACAATCGATGCGCAGTGCGAGTGACACTCAGCTCTTCCATCAGCACCTGCAAGCAAACCAATAGATTGAGGTCGAGGCGTGATAGTTTCTCGATATTCATGTGAGTTTCCTATTTGGAATAATGCTAATGAGTATATGCCATTTTTGTTCATATCTTTAGTTGGTTATTATGCACCTAAATTAACTCATTCGGAGAATCTTGTGCCTTCTAACGCGCTTCCAACCCCTAGTAAACTGCAGGTTGCTTTATTGGCAATGCTGGTTCTATTTAGCCCTCTGGCTATAGATATTTATCTTCCAGCTCTGCCACAAATTTCAACAGCGTTTCACGTGGAACACGCACTAGCACAAGATACGATTACTTGGTTTTTATTCGCCA
Source organism: Vibrio sp. 10N.261.55.A10 (assembly GCF_041470825.1). Classification (NCBI taxonomy): domain Bacteria; kingdom Pseudomonadati; phylum Pseudomonadota; class Gammaproteobacteria; order Vibrionales; family Vibrionaceae; genus Vibrio; species Vibrio sp. 10N.261.55.A10. The sequence continues at coordinate 11,808 of NZ_JBFRNC010000051.1, forward strand.
TGGGTGTCGGGCAATTATTTGCAGGCCCTTTGGCTGATAAGTTAGGACGTCGAACCGTTGCATTGGGAGGTGTTAGTATCTATGCATTGAGTGCTTGCTTGGCGTGGGCATCTCAATCGATTGATATGATGCTAATAGCTCGGCTGCTACAAGGCTTAGGAGCTTGTGCGACTTCTGTAGCAGCCTTTGCGACGGTTCGCGATCTATTTGGCCCTGAGAAGAGTGGCCGTATGATCAGTTACCTCAATGGTGCCATTTGCTTTATTCCTGCACTAGCACCGATTCTGGGTGCTTGGTTAACTCAACAGTTTGGCTGGCGCTCGAACTTCAGCTTCATGGCTGTGTTCGCTGTCGTGGTTGGCACCATTTTGTTTTTCCAAATGAAAGAGTCTAATCCGGCGACAGAAAAGGTCGCGGTGTTCAAACTTGAGCGTTACTGGTCGGTATTGAAAACACCATCATTCATCTTCCATGCAACTTTGTGCTTAATGGCGATGGCAGTAATCCTTGCTTACGTTACCTCTGCACCTGTTGTGCTGATGGAAAACCTAGGTTTGACGATGAATGAGTTTACATTCTGGTTTGGCATCAACGCGGTTATCAACATCACGGCTGCATTCACTGCGCCGAAGTTTATGGATCGTTTTGGTACTTACAAAGCATTGGTTGTCGGTATTTCAACGCTTGGCTTAGCGGGTGTGGTTATGTTGGTGCTTGCTGAGCATGCTAGCGCGATCGCATTCATGCTGCCGATTTTCCTATCTTCAGTTGGCTTCGCTTGGATTCTTGGTGCCGCAGCCGGTAAGGCACTTGAACCTTTTGGTGACCGTGCGGGTACCGCAGCTGCGTTGCTTGGCTTGTTCCAAATGAGTGGTTCAGGACTGCTTGTTGGTACGATGCAACGTCTTGATTTAACGTCTCAAGTGATGATTGCTCTGCAAATGTTCCTTATTGTTCCTGCATTGTTAGTGCTTGCGAGCAAAGCGGGTAAGTCGTGGCACACGACGTTTGCTAAGGCATAAGTCTCAAGGGTGACAAAATATACAAATGGCGGTTTGCGAAACGTTAAAACATGGTATATTTGTCACTCATTGAAACGTTAGTCCCCAACGGAAAATACTGTAATGTCATTAACAACCTACGAAATGGCGCGCATCTTAGAACAAATGGAAGATGCACCTGAAAAGGTCATGTTTGGTAAATTGCTTAAAGAGCTAGGAAACCAAAGTGAAGAGCGTATTCGCAGTGCGGCAAAACAAGTTCCAATTGATACTTTGCGAGATATCATTTACCAATTTCAACGCGTGGTTGAATCTCGTAAAGGTGAACAAGTTCAGCTACTAGCAAAAGAGCTAGCCGAGCAAGGTATCTCTGCTGAAGAGCTACAAGCTTTTCTAAACAAGTAACAAGTAGTTTATTCCAGATAAAAAGAAACCACTCAATTGAGTGGTTTTTTGCGTTTTGGACCTATGTAAATTTAGAGACCATGGAAAAGAGGTTTAGTTTTTGAACTGCGCTTTTAAGATTCTATCAAGTGAAAATGGTCCAGCTCCCCATACCACGACGATAAGAATCATTAATCCCCAAAGCTGATGATCATAGAAGCCTTGTGCCCACAATACAGGGTATGACACGACGGCCATGATATTGAAAACGAACAGCACTGCAGCCATTGGTCGGGTTAACAAGCCAAGCGCTAAGAATACCGGCAGAATCAATTCAGCTGCGGTACCCATGTAAGCGGCCAATTCCCAAGGCAAAAGAGGCACTTGGTATTCCAATTCAAACAAGTAAAGGGTGCTATCCCAAGTGGCTATTTTGGTGAGTCCTGAATTAAAGAAGACCCACGCCACCCATAGGCGACAAAACAGAAGTAGTACGGGAACAAAAAGTGCCTGTGATTTCTCAATCAAACTGTCGTATTGAGCCATCATGTTCGTGGCTGTGTTGTTATCCATATTATGTCTCCAATTCGGCATTAATTGAAAAGCCTGAGATGACGTTTAGTGTCATGACAGTATTCAGATGTTGTAGTAGTAAAGGATCGATTGCTGAGAGTGTTCGACCTGATTGCAATTCAGTGAGGAGTTGGTGGCTCTCTTCACTCAAACTATGGCTCTCAACCTGTGAATTCTCAGCTCGGATTAACACCCCAAATTCAGCTTGGTTGATGTCTAGCCCATCAAGTTGCTGCTGATAGATGGCGTGTTCAAGCGCGATAATCGTGTAACTAGAATGAATCAGTGTTATTGAATCTTTGAGATGAAAGACTAAAGCGCCTTGTTGCTCTTGTGGTACATCTGCAAGGCAAGAAAGAGGTCTCTGGTCGACATGTGCTTGTGACGAAAACCTTACCAAGCTATCTTTCTGCCATTCATACAAAGCCACTTCACCGAGATAAGGTGCAGCCTCAATAACGGCAGGAAAGGCTTGGATAGTCTGTTCAAAGTGTTCACCGTAACCACTGACATCACCAGAGGTCGATGGATAATGTAAGACATGTTGACGAGCCATCTGTTGGAAGCACTCTTCACCAACCAACATTTCAGTGAGTGGGTAGGTTGCTGCCAGAACTTCGCTCAAGCTGATCACAAAGTTATTACGGTAAATCTGGATGCGTTGTTCATCGGTAAAATGGTCGCTCACTATGTCGCAGTACTCACCATTGTTTTGATAGCGTAGGGCGTTAGCAAACTCCAATTGAACCTCTGCTAGGGGGTGGCTCATGAGGCGCGACTCCTTTGGTTGAACTTGTCGTGTTGATACAAGATATCACTGGCTTTGGTTGCTTCAGCCAATAAAACTTGTGGCTCTGGGATATCGAGATCCCACTCAATCAAGGTATGGCGCAAACCATGTTGTGCAACCCAGTCAGTGTAGAGTTTCCACACTTCGTCACAGACAGGTTTACTGTGTGTGTCTATCCAGATCTCACCTTGTTCAAGCTTCTTTTTGGTAAAACCTGCCAAGTGAATCTCTTCAACTTTGTCTGCTGGTATTCCGTTTAAGTACTCTTCACAACTAAAGCCATGATTAAAAGATGAGACGAAAATATTATTGAAATCGAGCAGTAGGCGACACTCAGTACGCTTTTGTACCTCAGCCAAAAACTCCCACTCAGGAATAGTAGAATGCTTGAAGGATAGGTAGCTCGATGGGTTCTCAATCAACATCGGGCGTTGCAAGCTGTCTTGAACCTCGATGACATTACGACAGAAGACTTCCAATGCTTCTTCTGTGTAAGGCAGCGGTAGCAAGTCATTGAAGTAATGACCACCTGTCTGACTCCAACTGAGATGATCAGAAACCAAGAAGGGTTCGATATCATCAATGAGCTCTTTTAATTGCACAAGATGATGTTGATTGATGCGCTCAACAGAACCTAGCGACAACCCAACACCGTGACAACTGATGTTGTGTGCGTGACGAATTTCTCTGAGTTGTTGTCGTTGCGGTGATTGAGCTAAGAAGTAGTTCTCGCTGTGAACTTCTAACCAACTTACTAAGGCTGGATTTTGGCTAAAGAAGTCCAAGTGCGGTGTTCTAAGGCCAACCCCTGCGTAGGGGTGAAGAGTTTGAGTCACAACGATTCTCCTAACAAGAAGTGGAGGTGAGCTGAATGTCAGCTCACCATACTAAGCAGCTCAATTATGATGATTGAGTGTTACCACCTGATAATTTGCCACATAGCCCTTTAGGTACGACTACGAACGCATCGGATTGGTTGTCTTCTTTTGCTGTACCCGCACATGAGCTTGTTTTGGTTGCACAATCATTTTGGCCAGCTTTTGCCACGCCGTAGCATTTTTCTTTTGCTGCTGCTTCCGCAGGTGCTGATGTAAGAACTGCACCGCCGAACGCTAGTACACTTGTGATTGCAGCTGTAACAGCAAGATTAGAATTTTTCATAGTCATTCCCTCTAGGACTTAATAGTATTTTCATATCGCAGGTTAATGGATTGTTAACTTGCTTACTAAAAAGGATTGGAACAACCGGGAAATAATTTCACGGTATTATAAAAATTATCAATATTAATGATGTTTCATCTCTTAAGTTATTGAATTAATGATGTTAATTTTTGATTGTTTTTTCTTCTTATTATCCTAAACGCAGCCTAGTGTTTAGGTTATAATCAACTTTTATGTATAAATACCCAGTAGTGAGCATATCCAATGATAGATCCTTCGCTTTTACTCGATGGCCTAAACGATAAACAACGTGAGGCGGTCGCGGCACCTTTAGAAAACCTACTTATTCTGGCAGGTGCAGGCAGTGGTAAAACGCGAGTGTTGGTGCATCGTATCGCTTGGCTGCAAAGCGTAGAGCAAGCATCACCGTTCTCTATTATGTCGGTTACCTTCACCAACAAAGCGGCAGCAGAGATGCGTGGTCGTATTGAAGAGTTGATGATGGGTAGTTCGTCAGGCATGTGGAACGGCACCTTCCATGGTATCTGTCACCGCATCCTTCGTGCTCACTACCTAGATGCAAAACTGCCAGAAGATTTCCAGATCATTGATTCTGATGATCAGATTCGTTTGCTACGCCGCTTAATCAAGGCGCAAAACCTCGATGAAAAGCAGTGGCCTGCTAAGCAAGCTTCTTGGTGGATCAATGGCAAGAAAGACGAGGGGTTACGCCCAAGTCACATTGACGCCTACCATGATCCAATAACTCAAACGTGGTTAAAGATCTATTCTGCTTACCAAGAAGCATGTGACCGTGCTGGTTTGGTCGACTTTGCGGAAATCTTGCTGAGATCGCATGAACTATTACGCGATAAGAAACACATTCGAGAGCATTACCAAGCACGCTTTAAGCATATCCTTGTCGATGAATTCCAAGATACCAACAACATCCAATACGCTTGGCTTCGGATGATGGCTGGCCCAGATTGTCGCGTGATGATCGTAGGTGATGATGACCAATCTATCTATGGTTGGCGTGGTGCGAAGATCGAAAATATTCAGAAGTTCTTGGATGAATTCCCAGGAGCTTCGACGGTTCGACTTGAACAAAACTACCGTTCAACTAAAACCATTCTGCAGGCGTCGAACGAGCTTATCTCGAACAACACCGAACGTATGGGTAAAGAGCTGTGGACCGATGGTAACGATGGCGAGCCAATCTCTGTGTACTCAGCTTATAACGAGCTAGATGAAGCACGTTTCACGGTCAGCAAAATCAAAGAGTGGCAAGAGAAAGGCGGTGCGTTAGAAGATACCGCGATGCTTTATCGTAATAACGCCCAATCTCGTGTTCTTGAAGAAGCTTTGATCCAAGGTGGTCTACCTTACCGAATCTACGGCGGCATGCGATTCTTCGAGCGTCAAGAAATCAGAGACGCCTTGAGCTACATGCGCCTCATGAGCAACCGCAGTAATGATGCCGCGTTTGAACGTGTGGTTAATACGCCAACGCGTGGCTTGGGTGATAAAACGTTAGAAACGATTCGTCTTGCTGCTCGTGATCGTGGTGCAACCATGTGGGAAGCCAGTGTTGCTTTGATAGAAGAGCAAGTGCTACCCGGTCGTGCTGCGGGCGCATTAAGTCGTTTTATCGAGCTGATTAATGCGCTTGAAGATGACACGTTGGAACTTAGCCTGCATGAACAAACCGACCACGTGATTAAATCGTCGGGTCTGTTTGCTATGTACGAGCAAGAGAAGGGTGAGAAGTCGAAGGCACGTATCGAGAACTTGGAAGAATTGGTAACGGCAACGCGCCAGTTTGAAAAGCCGGAAGAAGCGGATGAGATGAGCATGCTGACGGCGTTCTTAACTCACGCAGCTTTGGAAGCGGGTGAAGGTCAGGCCGATGAGTTTGACGATGCGGTTCAGTTAATGACTTTGCACAGTGCTAAAGGCCTAGAGTTTCCAATGGTGTTCATGGTGGGTGTCGAAGAAGGCATGTTCCCAAGCCAGATGTCGGCCGAAGAAGCGGGGCGTTTAGAAGAAGAGCGTCGCCTGTGTTACGTAGGCATGACCCGTGCGATGGAGAAGCTTTACATCACTTATGCTGAGATGCGTCGTCTGTACGGTCAGGACAAATATCATAAGCCATCACGTTTTATTCGTGAGCTGCCAGAAACCTGTCTGGATGAAGTGCGTATGAAAGCGCAAGTCAGCCGCCCTGCAAGCAGTGGTCGCTTTAGCCAAACCGCTGTGAAAGAGAACTTCAATGAAACAGGCTTTAGCTTGGGCTCTCGCGTGAAGCACCCTAAGTTTGGTGAAGGCACCATCATCAACTTCGAAGGAAGTGGCCCACAAAGCCGAGTTCAAGTGGCGTTTAATGGTGAAGGGATTAAGTGGTTAGTAACGGCTTACGCGCGTTTAGAGCAGCTTTAATCTATTACTTTAATATCTAAAAAGCAGTTTGGTCTTTAAAAACCGTTCAGCTTTCAAAAGTAATCCGCATTAAAAACAGAAAGAGCAGCCAATGGCTGCTCTTTTTTATTGCTCGAAACCAGTCTAAATAGGCAGGTTCCGAGCTTAAGGCATTCCTGCCTAGAAAGGAGACTTACAGTGCTGCAAGTGCCGCTTCGTAGTTTGGTTCTTCAGTGATCTCTGCAACCAACTCGCTGTGTGTTACCACACCTTTTTCATCAACAACGACAACTGCACGTGTAGTTAGGCCTGATAGCGGACCTTCAGCAATCGCTACGCCGTAGTCTGATGCGAATGTAGGAGAACGGAAAGTCGAAGCGTGTTGAACGCCTTCAATGCCTTCTAGTTCGCAGAAGCGACCCGCAGCAAATGGTAGGTCAGCAGAAATACAAACAACAACCGTGTTCTCAAGTTCTGCCGCTTTTGCGTTGAACGTACGTACGCTCGTTGCACAAGTTGCTGTGTCGATGCTTGGGAAGATGTTTAGAACCACTTTCTTACCTTCAAGAGAAGCAAGAGTCAGTTCAGAAAGATCGCCTGCAGCAAGTGCAAAGCTTGGTGCCTGTTCGCCAGTTTGTGGGAATGTGCCAGTTAGCGGTACAGCAGCGCCTTTGAAGGTAACGTGTGACATGAATTTGTCCTTAATTTAATTATGGTTATGAAACTAGTTGAGCCTAGTAAGACTTACGTTACTCGGAAGTGGTTAAGAAGTGAATGCTTTAAATGTCAGAATTGTAATTAAAGGTCTTTGATTTATTTGTTTGAGATAGGAATAAGTGAAACGACAGATAAAGAAAAACCCCGAGAGCTTGCGCTCATCGGGGTCTATAGTCTTACTCGCAGCAATCCGGCTACTAAGTGTGCTCCATGCATCAAATCCATGATAGTGTGCTGTTATCCTTCAGCGTATTCCTTTCGTCGCCTTCCTAGCGGTGTCCTTGATCTTATCCTGATCTGCCAACAATCCTCGTTAGCGCGCGTCACTTGTTCCTTGAGCGGTGTCCTTTACATCATCCTGATGTTCAGTCCTTTCCTCGTCCAGAGGTGTCCATTGTCTTTCCTTAGTAGCAACCATCCTAGTTACTATTGCGTCCATTCAATGTCCATTTCGCTATCCATGCCGATTATTCATCCTGAGTAATCGAATCTTCATCCTGAAGATAACCAAGTCCTTGGCGTTTCCTGTTCCGTGTCAGCATCCTTCCGACACCATTCATATTACCGATTCCTTATTTATCAGCAATGGTGCATAAGCGAATTTCTATATAATTATTTGAATGATAAATGTACGTATTGTTTTATTTCAATTGGTTACAATATCTAGGTGCTTAATTTCGCAGTTAAATATCGATATTTACTCACTGCCTTGTGAGAGATCTCGCACAAGACAGGGAGTAAAAAGGGAGTATTTTCCCTTATTGGCCAATGGCAGCACCTTCACGACGAGGGTCTGCAGCACCTTCTAGACCATCTTTTGTGATGCGAATAGCGTGTAAACCCGAGTTAAGATCGCGAACGTTGACCTCAAATCCCATCTTTTCTAGCTCAGGTTTGAAGTTTTCCGCTGATGTTCCTTTTTCCAAATCTAAGGTACCGAAGCGGTTTAGGAAGTGTGGTTGATTGATGGCTTGCTGAATATCCATGTCCCATTGGGTATGAGCAATGATCGCTTGTGCCACATAACCTATGATACGGCTGCCTCCCGGAGAGCCAATTGCCATGTAAGGTATATCGTCTTGCATGATGATGGTCGGTGCCATTGAAGAGCGCGGACGCTTACCCGGTTCAAGTCGGTTCGCGATAGGTTTGCCATCGTTATGAGTCTTGAATGAGAAGTCGGTTAGTTCGTTATTGAGTAGGAAACCTCTAACCATCAAACGTGAGCCAAAGGCATTCTCAATAGTGGTAGTCATCGATACGACATTGCCATCACTATCGACAATGTTGAAGTGGCTGGTGGACGGCAACTCAATAGAAACATCTTGGCTTCTCTGCATCGCATGATCCCACGGTGGGGTGCCTGAAGGTGCGCTGTCTAATGCCTTACCTGCGGTAATTAACTGAGCACGCTCCTGCAAATAGTCAGTATTCACTAACCCTTGGGTTGGCATAGGCACATAATCTTGGTCTGCCATGTACATACCACGGTCTGCAAAGGCTAAGCGAGAAGCGTCTGCTAACACTTGCCAAGATTTTGCGTCGTTTGGCCCCCATGATTTGAGGTCAAACTGCTCAGTCATTGCAAGGATTTGTCCAACCGTTAACGCACCTGAACTTGGTGGCCCCATTCCGCAAATATCGTAGCTTTCATAAGCAGAACAAACCGGTTCGCGCTGCTTGATCGAATAGGCGTCGAAATCTTTCTGTGCCAATACGCCCGGGTTACCTTTCGCTGTTTGTACTGTGTTAATGATGTCGGCAGAAATCTCACCTTGGTAGAAAGCTTTAGCACCATCCTTCGAGATAGCGTGTAACGTTGCCGCGTATTCAGGGTTCTTAAGTTGCGTGCCAGCGGCTTTCGGGCTGCCATCGGCATTGAAGAAGTAGGCTTTAGTTGTCGCAAAGCGGCTCAGACGTTCTTGGTCGTTTTCGATCAAGGTGGCTAAACGTGGGCTGATAGTAAAACCTTCTTCAGCTAACTGAGCGATAGGTTTAATCAGTGATGCCCATTCGAGCTTGCCGTATTTCTGGTGAGTGTCCCACAGCAATTGCACCGTGCCCGGCGTGGCAACAGAACGACCGCCAACCACGGCATCATAGAATTTAAGCGGTTGTCCGTTTTCGTCTTGGAATAGACGTGGGGTGGCATCAAGTGGCGCAGTTTCACGGCCATCGTAGGTCTTGAGCTGTTTGTCTTTGCCATCAAAATAGACAAGGAACGCGCCGCCACCAATACCTGATGACTGAGGTTCCACTAAGCCAAGCATAAGCTGCACGGCAACCATGGCGTCAATTGCGTTACCACCACGGGCAAGTACATCAGCACCGGCTTGTGTTGCAAGAGGGTTGGCTGCGGTGACCATCCAATCGTTGGCTTTAACGAGTTGTTTGGTTTCTAAACCACTACTTTGTTCGGGTGCGACGGAATCGGCAGCTTGATTTGCCCAACTGACGTGAGAGGCAAAAAGTAGGGTAGAAGTGGCGAGGGTTGTTAGTTTTGTTTTCCACTGCATGATCTTCTCCTTTTAATATGCAGAGCTAGATTGGCAGCGGAAAGATTAGATAGCCAGTGCGTTGTTAACGAATTGTAATCTTGATTCGAATTTAAGCGATTAAACCGGACAGCGACTGCCAAAGAATACTCGCGCCAATCAGGCTGAATAGCACGCCACATAAGCCATCGATGTATACCGTTGCTTCGCTAAGTTTCTTCTGTAGAGCCTTAGTCGAAAGCATCCACGCCAGTAGTGAAAACCAAAACAGAGACAGACCAAACAAGATAATAAGCGCAAAGCCTTTACCTGATAGAGACATGTCGGCAGGCACTAAGCTCGACATCAAGCTAATAAAGAACACCAAAGCTTTTGGGTTGAGAATATTGGTCGCAAACCCTTTCGAAAATGCCTGACGCTTGTTGGTCAGAATCAGATCTTTGGCATTGACTGTATCGTCTTCATCGTCGTGGTTCTGAATGATTTGCCAGGTTGCTTTAAGGGCACCGTAGCCTAAGTACAGCAAGTAGCTACCGCCAGCCAATTGGATAATGGCAAATAGGGTTGGTTGCTGGTGGACGAGGTAACTGATTCCCGTCAGGCTGAGCAGTGAGTGCAGTAAGATCCCGCAGGATAAACCAAGCGCAATATACAAGCCTGTTTGTCTACCATGGCGTGTCGCATTTTGCACGACTAACGCAAAGTCTGGGCCGGGGCTCATCAAAGCGATGAAGTGGATAGAGGCTAGGGTGATCAGTATGGTGACTTCGTTCATCGTCAGTTCTCAATAACGTTGCCGCTATTATTAAATAAGTAATCGTATTGAGCGTAGCTTACCGCGATTTGAAATCGAGCAATTGTAAATTATCAACACTTAGTTGATTTGTGAGGGTGGTACGCCGAATGTGGTTTTGAATGCCTTGGAGAAGTGTGCTTGATCATAGAAGCCTACTTGGTGCGCGACTTTAGTACCACAGATCCCAGATTTAATCAGGCGCATGCTCTGTTCCATACGTAAACGGCTCAGCCACGCGTAAGGGGTGATGCCCATTCTGTTCTTAAAGTGGCGTTGGAATTGAGTTGTGGTTAAGCCGCACAGCTCAGACAGTTGTTCTAATCGCACTGGCTGGTCCAAATTCGCCATCAAATAGTCTTTGAGTGTATTAATCGATTGATTACCCAGTTTGATGTCACTCTTCGATCCAAATTTTGCATACCGATCGACAATCGTTGAGAACCCCTCGAATGGTAAGCAATCTTGGGCGAGTTGGCTGATGTTTGGATTGATAAGCAGCCCATGGAGGTTACGCAATTGTAAAAAAGTCGCTTGATCGGAGAGGATCAACTCAGAAAAGCTTAAAGCGTGACCATTTTTCCTGTGATCGGCAAGATCGCCCAGCCACTGTGGCGAGACAGCAAACACACTCACTTGGTAGCCAGATTGTAGCTTTGAATGGCCATCGTGCAGTTCATCAGGTGGCATCATCACCACTTGCCCAGCGCCAGCGTGGTAGCTCGTCCCTTTATAGACAAACTTTTGCTGACCCTGAGTGATTAGGCCGATATGAAAGTCCAAATGATAGTGGCGTTGAAAGGCAAACTCTTGGTATTGAGCTCGGATCAGGCTGATATCTTGGCTAGGTGTCGAGTAGTAGTGGACTTTATCCATGGCATAAAAAAGCTTGGTCAAATAGTCATCAATTCAACCAAGCTTATCTGCGTATTAAGGGATTGTCTTGTAAAAAACGATCAATATCACTGTTTCGCGCGTTTGTTCTTCTTGTTGTTACGCAGGCCATCAAAGCTGAAAATAACCAGTGCTCCCCATATGAAAGCAAAGGTGATCGCTTTATCTGAGGTAAAGGCTTCGCCGTAGATCAGAACCGCCAGTAAGAACATCAAGCTTGGACCGATGTACTGGAAGAAACCGAGTGTTGATAGCTTCAAGCGAGTTGCAGCGCCAGTAAAACACAGCAATGGAACCGTGGTGATCACACCGGCAGCAACCAGTAATAGGTTGAATTGCATCGGGTTCATCGATAAGTTTGAGGTCGGGCTATCGGCAATAAACAGTAAGTAGGTTGCGGCGAGAGGCAGCATCACCAGAGTTTCAATGAACAGACCCGTTTGTGCTTCTAAGCTGACTTTCTTACGCAGCAAGCCATAAAAGCCAAAGCTAAAGGCTAGGGCAATGGCGACGATCGGTACTGAGCCGAAGGCAATTAATTGGATTAATACGCCAATCGCAGCAAGAGCCACAGCAAACCATTGCAGCTTACGTAAGCGTTCGCCAAGGAAGAGCATCCCAAGTAACACGTTAATCAGAGGGTTGATGTAATACCCCAAACTGGCATCGAGCATGTGATTGGAATTCACCGCCCAGATAAAGATCAGCCAGTTAGCACCCACCAAAATAGACGTCGCTACCAAATAGAGCATTTTTGGTTTTGAGGTCAAGGTGTCGCGGACTTTACGCCAGCTGCGGCCAATGTGCAGTAAGAAAGCGAGTAGGAAAAAAGACCATACTACACGGTGGCTGAGGATCTCTAACGGGGAAACGTCACTTAAAGATTTGAAATATATAGGGGCGATACCCCACATTGTGTAAGCGCCGACGGCAAGCAAAACTCCTTGGCGCGTACGTTGTTGTTCTTCCTGTGTCATGCATCTTTCTCTAGCACTGAGTGCTTATTAATAAGATTTATAAGAGAGTTGGTCAGTATAGGAGCGATAACCCTTTTCACCTAACAATTTGCGGTTTAATTCGCCAGCGTTCCCCTCTACAATGTGCGACTTGCTTGCCGAAGATGCTTGCTGATTTCATACCTCGATTAGGAACCACAATGACCGCCACTCTGATTGCTGAGCAAATACCAACTCCCGCGAATGATGCGCAAACCATCTTGCAAGATGTGTTCGGCTATCAAAGCTTTCGCGATGGTCAGCAAGAGGTCATTGATTTGGCCGTTGAAGGCAAAGACAGCTTGGTGATTATGCCAACCGGTGGTGGTAAATCTCTGTGTTACCAAATTCCGGCTTTGGTTCGTGAAGGGCTGACTCTGGTTATCTCACCGCTGATCTCGTTGATGAAAGACCAAGTCGACCAATTGAAGGCCAATGGTGTTGCCGCTGAGTGTATTAACTCTTCAATGCCACGTGACCAATTGCTGAATGTGTTCAATCGTATGAACTCAGGTCAGCTGAAAATGGTGTATGTGTCACCAGAGCGTGTGTTGATGCGTGATTTTATCGAGCGTCTTCAAGGTTTACCGCTTTCGATGATTGCAGTCGATGAAGCGCACTGTATCTCTCAATGGGGTCACGACTTCCGCCCTGAATACGCATCATTAGGTCAGCTTAAACAGTATTTTCCGCATGTGCCTTACATGGCGCTCACAGCAACCGCTGATGATGCGACGCGCAAAGATATTATCTCGCGCTTACAGCTCCTGGACCCGCATACTTACTTAGGCAGCTTTGATCGCCCTAATATTCGCTACAACTTGGTTGAGAAGCACAAACCCGTGTCACAGGTGGTTCGCTACCTAGAAACACAAAAGGGCAATTGCGGCATCATCTACTGTGGTAGCCGTAAGAAAGTGGAGATGGTGACCGAGAAGCTGTGCAATAACGGTATTCGCGCCGCGGGTTATCACGCTGGTATGGACACCGATGAGCGTGCTTACGTTCAAGAAGCCTTCCAACGCGATGATATTCAGATCGTGGTCGCGACTGTGGCTTTCGGTATGGGCATCAACAAACCCAACGTACGTTTCGTGGTGCACTTTGATATCCCACGTAATATCGAGTCTTACTATCAAGAGACAGGCCGTGCAGGTCGTGATGGTTTGCCTGCTGAAGCGATGATGTTGTTTGACCCGGCTGATATGGGTTGGCTGCGTCGTATGCTGGATGAGAAAGAAGAAGGCCCACAGAAACAAGTTGAGATGCACAAGCTGAATGCGATGAGTGCCTTTGCTGAAGCGCAAACGTGTCGTCGTCAGGTTCTGCTTAACTATTTTGGCGAATATCGCGAGAAGCAATGTGGCAACTGCGATATCTGCCTCGATCCACCTAAGCATTTTGATGCGACTAAAGAAGCGCAGAAGGCGTTGTCTTGTGTGTACCGTGTCAATCAGTCGTTTGGTATGGGCTACGTAGTCGAAGTGATGCGTGGTATGCAGAATATTCGTGTCCGTGATAATGGTCACGATAAGCTATCTACCTACGGTATTGGCCGCGATCACAGTCATGATTACTGGATCAGTATCTTCCGTCAGCTGATTCACAAAGGTTTGTTGTTCCAAAACATCACTCGTAACTCAACTTTACAGCTAACAGAAGAAGCCCGCCCGCTGCTGCGCGGTGAGATGTCTTTGGAATTGGCTGTTCCTCGTTTAGATACAGCGGTGCGTAATGCTAAGTCCGATAAGTTAAGCAGCAAGAATTACGATAAGAAGCTGTTTGCGAAACTGCGTAAGCTGCGTAAGTCGATTGCAGATGAAGATGGCTTACCACCATACGTGGTATTCAGTGATGCGACCTTGATTGATATGGCTGAAATACTGCCTACCTCATACGGAGAGATGCTGGCAGTCAACGGTGTTGGTCAACGTAAACTGGATAAGTACGCAGATCCATTCTTAGATCTGATTCAAGAACACATCACCACACACGGCTAGTTTGCGAGAAACGTCTAACTAATAGAAAAAGAATAAGGTTGATAGGGACATGACAACACAAACAGAATTTGGCTTAAGAGAGTATTTAGCTGAGGAAGGGCGTTTATTGATTACGTCTCCAAGTTTTGATTTTGATTCTTATGAAGTGCTAGGTGAAAAGCTGGTGGCGTTGTTGTCAGCGTCAGTTGTTGAAAAGCAATGGGACGCCGATATGCATTCTTGGTTGATTGATTTTGAAGATTGCCGAATGTTCTTAAAGTCCGAACATTACAGTGAATCAATTTGGTTTGAGTCGTTAAACGCTGAAGAAAGCCGAGAAGAGTTTGATTATCTCGCGACGCTTTTCAAGCGCGGTTTTTAACTTTTGGCATCTCTTCTAAAACACAGCTTCTAGAGCTATTCACCAATAAAAGTGAGAATAAACGTTTGCGTTTGTTCTCACCGTTGCAGCCAATATTGATTAATGTATAATCGCCCGCCGCTCAGCAGAGCAATTTTTAGATACATTTTTTAATTCACATTATTGGTAAGAGCTTTCTTGGATTATTCGAAGAAATGACTCGATTTGGGTTCCCTCACCCCCAAACCAAACTAAAAAGGTACAGCATGAGTAACTTTACCCCTGCGCAACAGCGCAAAGCCTTAGCACTATTAGTTTTGTTCCATTTGGTGATTATTGCGTCAAGCAACTATCTGGTTCAGCTACCTTTTACCGTCTTCGGTATGCACACCACTTGGGGTGCTTTCACTTTCCCGTTTATCTTCCTAGCGACCGATCTGACCGTACGCATTTTTGGCGCGCAGCTTGCCCGTAAAATCATTTTCTTAGTGATGCTACCAGCTCTGGCCGTTTCTTATTTCTTGTCAGTGGTGTTCTTTGAAGGTTCATTCCAAGGCTTTAGCCAATTAGGTGAGTTCAACTTGTTTGTTGCTCGTATCGCCGCGGCGAGCTTCATGGCTTATTTACTGGGTCAGATCTTGGATGTACATGTTTTTAACCGCCTACGTCAGCTTAAACAGTGGTGGGTTGCGCCAACGTGTTCGACACTTTTTGGTAATGCCATTGATACCATCGCGTTCTTTGCGATTGCCTTCTACCAAAGCCCAGATCCATTTATGGCTGAGCACTGGACTGAAATTGCGTTGGTTGATTACGGATTCAAACTCATCATTAGCTTAGGTTTGTTCGTGCCTATGTACGGTGTGCTTCTTAATTACGTGGTTAAGAAGTTAACCGCAGTGAACCCTGATTTTAAAGCGACAGGTGTTAACGCTTAAGTTTGAGATTTGTAACACAAAGCATTAATGCAGCGATAAGAAAAAGCCCAAGTTAGTCTACTAACTTGGGCTTTTTTTTGGTTCATC
>NZ_JBFRNC010000052.1:0-86835 GCF_041470825.1 Vibrio sp. 10N.261.55.A10
AAAGATCAACACGCCCTAGATAAAGTTATTGGGGTTAAATAATCTATTGTTCTCTTCATTTAGAATGTAAGCAAATTGATTACTATTTCAATAGCAGAAGTTATCCGAAACTTTAAGTGCTCTGAGGTTCGTAACAAGGTTTTGTCCAAAAATGAGTTGAACGAAGCCGCTCTGCGACTGTAACCCGACTATCAGCTAACCCTGTTAAAAGTCCGTCAATTTTAGCAAACCTTCATAATCACTGGCTCGAATCACTGAGTTGATTTTTCATATACGCCAGAAACGAAAAATGTCGCATCCATGCGACATTTCTCTTTTGGCGGCCAAACCAGTTTTGCTATATCCATTCTAGATTTCAATCCATTAGGAGATTATTCAGAATGTAATTATAAGACGCTGTTAATGTTGATTAGTTCCCTTTATGCGGCATTTTTTTTCGATTTATCTTCTAAGTCGAATCACGCAGCGATTAATTTCTTGGTGTAGTTGTTTTTCGGCGCATTGAAAATCTCTTCTGCAGACCCTTCTTCCATTACTTCGCCCTTCTGCATCACCAGTACGCGATCCGACAGTGCTTTCACTACCGAGAGATCGTGGCTGATGAACAGGAAGCCGATATTGTGCTTGGCTTGAATGTCTTTCAGCAGGTCAATCACGGTCAGTTGTACTGAGCGATCGAGTGCTGAAGTCGGTTCATCCAGCAAAATGAAAGAGGGCTCTAGAATCAGTGCGCGAGCAATCGCGATACGTTGTCTTTGCCCGCCAGAGAACTCATGTGGATAACGGTTTATTGAATTCGGCTCTAAGCGAACTTCAATCAATGCTTTGCGCGCTCTTTCTAAACGTTCTTGCTTGGATAGATGAGGTTGATGCACCGTTAAGCCTTCGGTGATGATTTCCCCAACTGTCATGCGTGGTGATAAAGAACCATAAGGATCTTGGAACACCATTTGGACATCTTTCTTGAGCTTGTGACGCTCTTTATCATTTAATAAGCTAACGTCTTGGCCTTTGTAAACAATACGTCCGGTACTCGGCAGCAAGCCGATTAATGCACGTCCAAGGGTTGATTTACCTGAACCAGATTCACCAACAATGCCTAGCGTTTCGCCTTGCTTAAGATTCAACGAAATGCCTTTTACGGCTTCGAAGTACTGGCTTTTACTCTTGATAAAGTGTGATTTCACCAAGAACTGAACTCGGATGTCGTCAGCACACAATAGTTCTGGGGCTGTCGCCTCAACAGGAACCTTAGCGCCTTTCGGAATCGAGTTAATGAGCATTCTTGTGTAATCATGTTTAGGACTATCGAACAAAGATTGAGTCATCCCTTCTTCTACGAGCTCACCTTTACACATCACTAGCACGCGGTCTGCAAAGTGTTTCACCACACCTAAGTCATGGGTGATGAACAAAATTGCCATGCCCATTTTGTTTTGGATTTCTTTGATAAGAGAAAGCACTTCCGCTTGTACGGTCACATCCAATGCGGTGGTGGGTTCGTCGGCAATCAAAATATCGGGCTCGTTGATCAAAGCCATCGCAATCATGATGCGCTGCAACTGACCGCCTGAAAACTCATGCGGATACTTGTTGTAAGCTTGTTCTGGCATTGGTAAATGCACAAGATTGAAGAGCTCTAGCACACGCTGTTTTGCTTTTGATTTCGATACATTGCGGTGACACATAATGGCTTCTTCCACTTGTGTGCCCACGCGAAGGTATGGGTTGAGAGAGGTCATCGGTTCCTGAAAGATCATGCCGATTCTATCGCCACGAATCGACTGCATTTCTCGTTCAGTCTTGCCAAGTATTGATTGCCCCTCAAATTCTATTTCAGATTGAGCATCAATGATGGCGTTATCAGGGAGCAAACGCATGAGTGCGTTAGAAGAGACTGATTTACCTGAACCTGATTCACCAACAATGGCCAAGGTTTCGCTGGATTTAAGGGTAAAGTTAACCTTTTTTACCGCATCAATGATTCCATCATTGGTTGTGAAGCTAACGGAGAGGTTATTGACTTTAAGAATGGCCCGGTCCGACATGATATATCCTTATCAATTTAAGACATTAGGTGAAGATTTCACTTCTGACGTGGTTTTAAGTTGCCCAAAATGGTGATGAGCACGTTGAATTTGTTCTAGTTTGAGCATCCAATACGAACTGCGCTGAGCGCTGCAAAAAGCGATCAGGTGATTGAGCAAACCTTCGCTCTGCTTTTCCAATAATCCAAAGGTACGTTGAATCAGCTCAGTGTTCTCCAGAGAGATAAATTGCATCAGAGCGTAAGATTGATTCAAGGTATCGAAGGCTTGTTGGTGCTGACCTAATCGGTTGAGTATCTCTGATTGAGCGACGCTCGCGTCTCTTAACCCGGCAAGCAAGCAGGCAAATTGGCAAGGCTTGATATCGCTTTGGTATGCTGCATCTTGGATGTGGTGAGGAAGTGAGGTTAGAACATCACCATATAGGCGCTGTGCTTCAGGCCAGTGACCTTGTTCCATTAACTGTTCAGCTTTTAGGTAGTGCATCCAGCATCGTTCAATTTCCATATCCACATCCTCAATTTATAATATCCGTAAATGTTAATGATATTTGTTATCAATTGCAAATTAAAATCATTCACATGTTAAGTTGGTGAATTAAATGACGAGCTATTCCTAAAAACGGCTTAAATTGTGTGTTATTTGTTCAGTTGAACAGCTGTGTAGCGTAAGTCACTAAATTTGTAGGAAATTACATCTACACTGATTTTATCTACACCCAAGTAATGAAGGACTAAGGAGGCGGCGATGGCGATGCAAAGACTCAATACAGAACAGCTGTATCAGGTAGCGGATTTAGACAAGCTACCATGTAAGTCGACCAAAGAACTGGCTCCAATTGACGAAATCGTCGGGCAGGAACGGGCACAAAAAGCCGTTGAGTTCGCGATGTCAATCAAGGAAAAGGGTTACAACATTTATGCGATAGGGCGAAATGGTCTGGGTAAACGCACCATGATCTTGCGCTATCTGAACCGTCACCCTCAAGAAGTGCAGGAGCTTTTTGATTGGTGTTATATCGCGAACTTTGAAGATATTCGTACACCTAAGGTACTGAAATTGCCGCGTGGCGTTGGCAGCAGCTTAAAGCAAGATATTGAAAAATTGATGCGTAAACTGCTGAAAGGTATGCCTCTAGCGTTTGATAACGAGATGTACTTTAGCCGTGCTGACAGGCTTAAAAACCAATTAGCAGCTAAGCAACAAGCCGCGTTAGAAAGCATTAGCCAAGAAGCGAAAGACAAGGGCATTAACCTGACGATCACCACTCAGGGTGATTACCAGTTTGTGGCAATGAATGGCGATGATCTTCATACCGAAGAGAGCTTTGATCTGCTTTCGCCGGAAGAGCAAGATCAATTCGATAAAACCATTGATGGATTGGAAGTCGGCCTACGAACCATCTCTCGTGAACTGACGGAACTTGAAGAGACGTACACTGAGAAAATTCAAAAGCTGAATGATGATACGGCGCGAGATGTGATCACGCACTTCATCAAGCAATTGAAGAAGGATTACAGCCAATATCCAGACATCAAAAAGTACCTAACGGCACTGCGTAAAGACATTGTCGACAACGCTGACATCTTCTTAGAAGAGAGCACGGAGCAAGCAGAAGTTGCAACGGCCTCTTTGGATAAGAAAATGCCGCGTCGCTACAAGGTTAATGTGATTGTGAGCCAAAAGGAGGAGACTCTGCCGATCGTGGTGGAAGAGAATCCAAATTATCACTCTCTGTTTGGCTATGTAGAAACGGCGACGTTCAAGGGTACTGTCTTTACTGACTTCTCATTGATTCGCGCAGGTAGCTTACACAGAGCCAACGGTGGCGTATTACTGATGGATGCGGTGAAGGTACTTGAGCAGCCGTACGTTTGGGAAGGCTTGAAACGAGCACTGCGTTCACGTCAATTGAGCTTCACTTCATTAGAAAAAGAGGTGACCTTAACGGGGGCGGTATCGCTTGATCCAGAACCGATTCCATTGGATGTTAAGATCATCCTGTTTGGCGATTACCGAACTTACCAATTGCTGCAACACTACGATGCAGAGTTTGGTGAACTGTTCCGTGTAACGGCCGATTTTGAAGATGAGATGAAGCGTACTCCCGATTCTGAAATGCATTACGCGCGCTTTATTTCGAGCATCGTGCACGACAACAACATGCTGCATTGTGACCGTAAAGCGATCGCTCGCATCATTGAGCACAGCTCTCGTCAGGCGGGTGACCAAGGTAAATTGTCTCTGCACTCTGCTCACATTGCTAATCTGCTTCGTGAATCAAACTACGTGGCGAGAGGCTCAAAATCGAACCTGATTCGTGCAACGCACGTTGACCAAGCGTTATCTAACCAACAGATGCGTGTCGGACGACTGCAAGACAGCGTGATGGAAACCTTCACTAACGGCACAACGCTAATCCATGTTGATGGTCAAGCGGTTGGGCAAGTGAATGCGCTGTCTGTACTCAGCACGACGGATCATATGTTTGGTGCGCCGAACCGAATCACGGCAACCACCGCTTACGGTGATGGTGAAGTGATTGATATTGAAAGAAACGTAGACCTAGGTGGCAGCATTCACTCAAAAGGCGTGATGATCTTGTCGGCTTACCTTTCTTCCGTATTTGGCAAGACAGCCAAAGTCCCGCTCACCACTAACATCACCTTCGAACAATCGTATGGTGGCGTCGATGGTGACAGTGCGAGTATGGCTGAGTTCTGTGCGGTGGTGTCAGCGTTTTCTAAGCAGCCAAACCGTCAAGACATCGCGATTACAGGCTCGATGAACCAGTTTGGTGAGTCTCAGCCTATTGGTGGTGTGAACGAGAAAATTGAAGGTTTCTTTGATGTGTGTGAAATCAAAGGGCGTTCAAACGAACAAGGGGTGATCATCCCGCGTTCAAATGTTCACAACCTGATGCTGCGTAGCGATATCGTGAAAGCGGTTGAAAAGGGCGAGTTTAATATCTGGGCGATTGACCATGTAACAGAGGCGATTGAGCTGTTCACAGGCAAAGCCGCTGGTGAAGCAAGTGATGAGGGTAGCTATCCAATTGATACTATCTTTGGTATCGCCCAAGCTAAACTGAACGCACTGCGCAAATAGTTTGAATATCTAGATACACAGTTTAATAGCTAAGCTAAATAGATAGATAAACAAACAGATAAACAGCCAAAACGCAAAAGCCATCGATTCTAGAGTCGATGGCTTTTTTGTTGGTTGAGGTTTAGTTTGCCAGTGAACTAATTGTAGTTGGTCAGCTTGCTGTATTCGGTGAAAGTCGCGTGTTAAAAGGCGTTACCCATTTCGTAAGCAAAGCTTGGTGCCATCGAACTTCAGTTTTGCCAACAAGTGTTTGGCGTTAGCTCGGCCAATATCATCAAATTCGACACCGTATCGAGCGTAGTGTGTCGATTTCTGTAGATTGCAGACGATGCCTCGCAATGGCGGAATCAGTGGTCCGTTGTAGTTCTCAGGGGTTATCTCAATAGACACGCGATCGGCAATCTGAATCGCACGAGAGGTTGGTGAGGTAACGAAACGACAACCACTTTTCGATAAATCTCGTATCTCACAGTTTGCTCGCTGGTCGTTGAAGATGATTCTTGAAGCCAGATTCACTTCATAGCGTGTTTCTTTACGTAGCTGTGTCACTTGCATCGTGCTTGGTGTAGACAGCACTAGAATAGGGAAGGGTTCACCAATTTTATGGTGAATTTGGCTTCTAAAGTGGATAAGCGCGCCTTCACCTCGTAGAGAATACGCACGAGCGGTCATCCAAAAACCTTCTTGAAAGAAAAAGTTCAGATCTTCATTGGATACCTCGGGAACCTCAACCACAATACAGTTATCACTGTGCGTACCGATAAACTTGGTGGTGGCGAGAAACTTCGTGCCAACGGGAGTCGAGACATTTAATGTCAGCTCACTGCCGTGCTCAATCATGGCCAGTGCATCAGTGCTATTGATAGTGGAAACGGTGCGATTACGAGGGTCTTGAAGTGCCTGATTATGCTCCAAAGGCTTCTTCAGGGGTGCGTTCATTATATGTTCTCCATGCGCCAACATGCGTCTGTTAGTTATACTGGTAACTTGCTAACAAGGGGTTATTACGTGCTAGATTTAGTGGACGTACTCACATAGATTTATAGAGTGCCTTTTATCATTTCTGATTTTATATTAAGCCGATTGCACTGAATTATTTGCTGTGTTTGTAAGTACTTAGTTTTATTTATATGCACTTGCGCTAGTCTATTACAAGGAACTCATACTTCAAACTTTTATTGTTTGTCGTATCAATTATTTGCAGGAGTTGAGAATGCAGGCAGTAAAATGGGATCAAGAAGTGAACCAGATCACGGTAGAGTTAGAACCCAACCAGTTCGCGGTCGTTAAGTATCAAAAGGACGGAGATGTACTACATATCACGTCGACACGCATTCCTGATGAACTGCAAGGTAAGGGCTTTGGTAAGGTGATGATGGAGTCGGTATTACCTGAAATTGAACAGGCGGGCTTCAAAATTGTGCCGGTTTGTAGCTATGTGGTTCACTACATGAATAGGCAGCCACAGTGGTCACATCTTCTATCCGAAAAAGCATAGCAACGAGTTATATGTCTCAATCAATACCGTCAAACAATCTTGCTCAATCACAAGTGAGTACGAGTCCAAACCAACCTGAGCTTTATCAAAAAATTGCGACCTTACTGGGTTGCCATCAAGGGTTTGATATCCAAGTTATTCAACGCCTATGGGGCGGGTATGGCGAGCTAGTTCGCTTAGTCTTTGATAAAGATAATAGCGGCTCGATGAACAACGCCTCAGTAAACAGTGTGATCGTTAAGCATGTCGCACTGCCAGATAAAGCCGAACACCCCAAAGGCTGGAACACCAAATTATCTCATCAGCGAAAGGTGCACTCTTACCAAGTTGAGACGGCTTGGTATCAGTCGTTCACTCAGCAATGGGATGAGCGTTGCCCTGTGCCTGTTGGGCTGCAATGTGAACTAGAAGAGAATGAGTGGCTGATTGTGATGCAAGACTTAGCGGATATAGGTTTTCCGTTAACCTCTCATTTTGATGTTCTTGCTGCTTCTGACTATCAGGCACCTAGTTACACACGAGAAGAGCAAAAACAACGCGATGCTTGCCTTAAATGGCTCGCTAACTTTCACGCAAAGCATATCAATATCAATCAAGAGCAGTTGTCATCATTGTGGCAAGTCGGTACTTATTGGCATCTAGATACACGTCCTGATGAGCTCAATGCCTTGGCTGATTTACCATTGAAGAACCAAGCCAAGCACATCGACCGTTTACTAAAAGAATGTCCATATCAAACCTTAGTCCATGGCGATGCCAAGCTCGCCAATTTTTGTTTTGATTCTGAAAGCGAGCGCGCGGCTGCGGTCGATTTCCAATATGTGGGCCATGGTTGTGCGATGAAAGATGTCGCTTTGTTCATGAGTAGTGCGGTGAGGCCGCAAGACTGCGCTGAACTTGAGCCACAGGTACTGGATATTTACTTCCGACACTTGAAAGAGGCATTGGCGTACTATCAGCCACAGCTTTCGTTCTATGAAGTCGAATCCGCTTGGCGACCAATGTTCTATGTCGCATGGGCCGACTTCCAACGTTTCGTAAAAGGCTGGAGCCCAGAGCATTGGAAGATTAACCCGTATACTGAGCAGTTGACCTTACGAGTGCTTACTCAATTAGACGAACAGGAGTCCGTCAATGTTCGATAGAACTGCGAGCTGGAAAACGCCGCAAAACTTTTTATTACTGATTTCGATTGTTGTCCCTATCGCGTTTTCGAGCTGGATGGCACTGCTTAATAACTTCGTGATTGAAAAAGCGAACTTTGATGGTGCGGATATTGGTTTACTGCAAAGTGTTCGTGAAATACCTGGTTTCTTAGCGTTTACCGTAGTGTTTGTGCTGGCCTTCATACGTGAACAACGCTTTATGTTGATATCGCTAGCGATGCTCACTGTAGGCACCGCGATTACGGGTCTGTTCCCTTCACTCACTGGTCTGTTGCTGACTACGATTTTGATGTCGACGGGCTTCCACTATTTTGAAACGCTGAAGCAGTCTTTGTCACTACAATGGTTGAGTAAAGAAGAAGCACCAGAGATGTTAGGTAAGATGATCTCCGTTGGCGCGTTGGCATCTTTAATCACTTATGGCTCTATTTGGGTGATGTTAGAGCAACTCAAACTCGACTTTGCTTGGGTGTATGGCATCACTGGCGGAATTGGTTTTGTTTTAGTTTTGGTGATGACCTTTGGTTTCCCTGAATTTCAGACTAAGACCCAACAAAATAAGAAACTGGTATTGAGAAAGCGTTACTGGCTCTACTACGCGCTAACGTTTATGAGTGGTGCAAGAAGACAAATCTTCACCGTGTTTGCAGGCTTTCTGATGGTAGAGAAATTCGGTTACTCGGCAGCTGACATAACGCTATTGTTCTTAATCAACTACCTATTTAACTTCTTGTTCGCAAAACGTATTGGTCGATTTATTGGTGTGGTGGGTGAGCGTAAGGCGCTGATTTTCGAGTATGTCGGTTTGATTGGTGTATTTGTCGGTTATGGCTTAGTGCAAAACGCAGAGTGGGCGGCAGCACTTTACGTGGTCGATCATTTGTTCTTTGCATTGGCACTAGCGATCAAAACTTACTTTCAGAAAATTGCAGATCCGGCTGACATGGCATCAACCGCTGGTGTCTCTTTCACCATCAATCATATTGCAGCGGTCGTTATTCCAGTGGTGTTTGGTGTGATTTGGTTGTCTTCTCCTGCAACGGTTTTCTATATTGGTGCAGTGATGGCCGTGGTTTCTCTAGCGCTATCTTTAAACATTCCGAAGAAACCTGAAGAGGGCAACGAAGTGCGAATGTTTAGCTGGCGCTAATGTTGGTCTCGATATTATGAAATAAGCAAAAAGCTCCAATAGTGATATTGGAGCTTTTTGTTTATGTGGGATATGTATATCTAATCCGCAAAATAGGTTTCACGCGGATCAGTTTCTTACGGTTTTTAATTCGGTACGCAGCTTGAAAATTCCCTTTGGTGCCTTGGTGAGTAAAATGCCGCAAAGTAGGGGGATCATCATAAACAATGATTGTTCAGACAGAACTTCACCGTTGACGTAACAAGATATTAGCAGCGCTACTACCGGGAAAATCAAAAAGCAGATAGACGCTTGGAAAGGGGTCGAAACCTGCCCTAATTTGAAGTAAGCCACAATGCCGCCAACACTCGCGACAAAGCCTAGGTAAACCACGGCTGAGATTGAATCCTCAGTGAAGGATTCAACATTCACGTTTTCACCTACAGCTGAAACAGCGAATAAGAATAAAGCAGCAATCAGGCTCGGTACGGCGTTGTAGGTCAGTACTTCAATACCTTTGCAGTGCTTTTGAACCAGCACATACATAACTGCGTGAATCGCAACAGCAAGGCCTAAGCAAACCGTGCCAATTAGGTAGTCATCGCCACCCATCTGCATTTCGTTGCCAAGGATTAAACATAGGCTCACAACAGCAGCGATCAACCCGAATATCTGGTGCTTCGCTAGTCGTAGACCTAAGAATAAGCCAGACATCAACATCACAGCCACAGGCATGTTGGCGAAGATGATCGACGCTAAACCTGAAGAGATGTATTGCTCGCCATAGATCATCAACGTAAACGGAATCGCGAAATACATCAACGCAACAATAAGCAGCCATTGGCGCTTACCTTTAGGGAACAGCAGTGGTTGGTTGAAGACTTTCGCCAATACTGCAAGCAGAGGTGCTGCAAGTAAAAAGCGCAACGCAGTAGCAAAAATAGGTGGGATAGAATGCAATGCTACTTCCATAGCGAACCAAGTGGTTCCCCAAATTAAGCAAACAGAGACAAAAAGCAAAATAGTTAGCGACTTCGAATTCATGGTGACTACTCATTAATAATTATTTTAAATCATAGGCTTGTAGCGCCTTAATGACGTGGCACAGTATAGAAAGGTAGTCGGAGAAAAGTTTTGTCTTTTTATCTCTAATTTGAGTTTTTTGTGGAAATTAAATCTCTAGTATGATTATTTTATAGAAAATAAATTCGATTTAGATAGTTAAAGTAAAGTCATTGTTCTTTGTGAGGTTTAATTTAACTTAAGGAATGGTCAACTCAACGAGTATGGCTGTTGGGTTATTGCTGTTAGCGTAGCAACAAAAAACGCGCCCTCAATGAGGCGCGTTTTTGAACAATACGTTTAAGAGGCTGCGTCTACTGCGTAACAGGCTTGACTTGTTTGGATTGTCTTACCGCAAGGATAAGTTGTGGTAGCAGTGACATCACTATCATGCCGGTCATTAGTGAGTATTGTACTGCAGTGAATGATTCACCCATCAACACCATACCGGTCACGATGCCAGCTACTGGGTTTGCGATGCCACCGAAGGTGAAATCAACCACCGACATACGCTGTAGCAACCACACATACATGCCGTAACCCAGCGCTGTGTTTAGCCCAATAACCCATACGAGTCCCATAGCATTACGAGTATCGAAATGAGTGACAGCGTTAATATAAGGCTGCGGATCGATGAATGCATGAACGCCAGACGCGACAGACAAAATCGTACCGCCCAGAATCAGTTGCCATGTTAATACCTTCCACCAGTGCATGCGGTTACCCAGTGACTTGGTAATGCTGCTGCCGATGACAATACACATTATTGCGGCAAACATTGCGCCTAAACCGATTGGGTTCAGAGCAATTTGGCTTGGGTTAAACAGTATCCACGCTAAGGTGATCAAGCCAATACCCGAAAGGGCTTGAATCAGATGCGGGCGCTGTTTTTTCACTACCCAGTGGAAGATCATCGCGAACACCGGCACGGAGATCATGCCCACGCCAGAGATTGCCGAAGGCAGCGTTAGCGCCATCACGAAGATCAAGCCAAAGAAGGTCGCGATATTGATAAGGCCCAGTGTGAAAATGATTTGCCACTCGCCTTTTTTAGGCAGTGTTGGTTTTACTGCTAGCAATAACAAACCAGCAGGTAACGCACGCAAAGCACCCAATAATAATGGTGGCCACTCCTGTAGCGTAAATTGCGTCACTGCATAGGTTGTTCCCCAAAAGAACGCGGGGATCATTGCTAATAATATGTTCATTTAAAATATCTTTACGTTAAGATAACTATTGTGTGAACTGTATACTGAGAACTAGTGGTTGTAAAGTATCTTTATGTTAAACTAGTTTGAAGTAATCAGACTAACAACGGAGCGAGATTGCAAATGGATGCTATCGACCGCGTAGTAGAGCAATGGGCAAAGGAAAAGCCCGAACTAGATACTGAGCCTATGGCAATGATGGGTCGGATTATGCGTATTGCCAAGTATATGGAGACGCAAGTTGCCGAGCTTCATAAAAAATACGACATGAAGCTGGGTGAGTTTGATGTGCTGGCGACGTTGCGACGTTCTGGGAAGCCTTACCGACTGACGCCATCTGAACTGATTGGATCCATGATGCTGACATCTGGCGCGATGACCAATCGCCTTGATAAGCTAGAAGCCAAAGGGCTGATCAGTCGTGAACACAGCAAAGAAGACAGACGCAGCGTGAGTGTCCAGTTAACTAAAGATGGTCTTATTCTGATTGACCAAATGATGACTGAACATGTCGAAATGCAGAAAAAACTGGTTAAATCATTGTCTGCGAGTCAGAAGAAGAACACCAACCAACTTCTGAAAACATGGTTGAGCGCGTACGAGTAGTTTTTCTGATCTTCCTTTAGATTCAATAAAAAACCGAAGCCTAATCGCTTCGGTTTTTTTGTTCCTGTCTAAGAATTTCAAGTACAGAGAGTTAGCGAGTTAAGCTTGCAGCATCTCATCACTGAACAGTTCTGCGCAGCCAATACCATTAATGGCGCAGCTTTCATCAATGTCTGAAATGTCACCGCTCACGCCGATAGCACCCAATACCGTTTTATCCTTGTCTCGAATCAGTAGCCCCCCAGGAACTGGCACCATGTTTCCGTGCGCGAGCACGTTTACGGCGGAGATAAATGCTGGTCGGTTGTCAGCATCTTGGGCGAGTTTTCTAGAGGAACAACCCAGTGCGAGTGCCCCCCACGCTTTAGCGATCGCGATGTCTGGTCGCATCATGCTAGAGCCGTCTTGACGTTGCAGAGAAATCAGCTTGCCACCGCTGTCTAAGACGGCGACCGTCAAAGGTTCTGTGTGGATCTTGTTTCCTGCTTTTAAGGTGCCATCAATGATGGTTAACGCTTGTTGTAGAGTCAAACTTCCCATGTTATCTCCTAGTTTTTCAAGGGGCCGTGTACCAAGCTAAGTCAGCCAATCATTACGCTTGTTGTGAATATCATCGACTGATTCAGCTCGGTACAAGAGTCCTAACTGGACTCTTGTAATAGCCCATAGCTGGGTAAAGTTAGGAAGGCAGCGAACTCTTTGGCTGTAGAAAGTTGATAGAAAAGATCAGCTGTCTCTTCAAATCGACCTGCTGTATAGCGCGAGTCTCCGACTTCATGTTTTATCGTGTCTAGCTCTTGGTAAAGCCAAGAGTGGAATAGTGATTTGGTAAAGGTTTGGCCATCATCGAGTGTTACCCCGTGGTGGATCCACTGCCAGATATTGGCTCTTGAGATCTCAGCAGTCGCGGCATCTTCCATGAGGCCGTAGATAGGCACACAGCCGTAGCCTTGAATCCAAGCTTCGATGTAATACAGCGCGATGCGTATATTCTTACGTACTCCTACTTCGTCGCGACTGCCCTCACAAGGCTTTAGCAACGAGTCTGCATTGATCACATGCTCTGGGCTTTGAAAATCCATTTGGTTTACTTTGCCATCTAAGTGCTTATCAAAGATCGACATTGCCAAATCAACCAGTGCAGGGTGCGCGACCCATGTGCCGTCGTGTCCGTTCTGAGATTCTCTTTGCTTATCTTCGATAACCTTGGCGGTTACACGCGCCATTTCTTGCGGATCTTTCGCTGGAATAAAGGCCGACATACCACCCATCGCCAGTGCGCCGCGAGCATGACAAGTACGCACCAACAGTTGGCTATAGGCATTTAGAAACTCTTGATCCATGCCGATCCCGTGGCGGTCAGGCAGGATGCGGTCTTTATGGTTTTTCAGCGTTTTGATGTAGCTGAAGATGTAATCCCAACGGCCACAGTTCATTGCCACGATATGATCACGCATTGCGTACAAGATCTCTTCCATTTGGAATACGGCTGGAAGCGTCTCAATCAAAACCGTCGCACGAATGGTGCCTTTGGGTACGTGGAAATAGTTTTCGGTGAAGCTGAAAATATCGTCCCACCACTGTGCTTCTTCCATGCTCTCAAGCTTGGGAATGTAGTAGTAAACCCCTAAACCTTGTTGTGCTCGTGATTGATAGTTATGGAAAAAGTACAAGGCGAAGTCCATCAAGCAACCGCCGATAGGCTGATTGTTGAATTGGATGGATTGCTCAGGAAGATGGATCCCTCGTGGGCGTGCGATCAGCAGTGCAGGATCGTCGTTTAATTGGTAACGCTTCTGCTTCTTCTCATCGAAGTAGCTAATGGTGCCAAGGTTGGCGTCTCTTAGGTTGATTTGCCCTTCGACCATATTGGCCCAAGTCGGGGAAGACGCATCTTCAAAACAACACATGAAGACTTTCGCGCCTGAGTTTAGCGCGTTGATCACCATTTTTCTTTCGATAGGGCCGGTGATCTCTACGCGGCGATCCAGTAGCTCTGGTGGCGGTGTTGCTACCTTCCACTCTTTATTCTGACGAATGGAGATGGTGTCCTTTCTGAAATTGGGTAACTCGCCGTTGTCATATTGAGCTTGTTTTATGTCGCGGTCATTTAGCAGGGTATGACGGCGATCTCCAAACTTATTAACAAGGGCTTCTAAGAACTTTAATGCATCTTTAGACAAGATCTCTTTGTACTCGGAGTTGTCCATCTTCCCAAGTACCTGCATACACAGCACATCTTTTCTCTCTTTCACGTCATTCATCATTGCTTGTCTCCTTTACACAATATGATGTCATTTTGTATACAAAATTCTCTTTTTAAGGATATTTATATGGTAGAAATTGTAAACAAGCAAACGTTATTTAACATTTATTTATCATTTGATCTTTTTGTAATTTATTTTCACGTAAAGATATTTTATGTAAAGCAATGAATTGTAAGCTTTTCAGGGTAAGTGCGTACTTAATGTGATGGGTTGATGTAACAAGATTGTTTCATTCTGGGGTTGATAAATAGCGAGGATGGCTCATAGTATACAAAAGTTATGTTAATTGTATACAATCTGAACTGGAGGTTCGAATGGCAATTATGAAAGCGATTGAAGCAGCGGTAGAAGTGCTTAAACGTGAAGGTGTAGACATCGTATTTGGTGTTCCCGGCGCAGCAATAAACCCTATGTATGCGGCTATGAAAAAACTCGGAGGAATCGACCACGTCTTAGCTCGCCACGTAGAGGGTGCATCGCATATGGCTGAAGGGTACACACGTACCAATCAAGACAATATCGGTGTGTGTATTGGTACTTCTGGCCCTGCGGGAACGGACATGATCACGGGTCTTTATTCTGCGTCTGCTGATTCGATTCCAATTCTATGTATCACAGGCCAAGCGCCCCGTGCTCGTCTTCATAAAGAAGATTTCCAAGCGGTCGACATTGAATCTATCGCTAAACCAGTCACTAAATGGGCAACCACGGTGCTGGAACCTGCACAAGTGCCACGCGCATTTCAAAAAGCCTTTCATTTGATGCGTTCGGGTCGCCCGGGGCCAATCCTGATAGATCTACCGATTGATGTTCAGCTGGCTGAGATTGAGTTTGATATCGATACCTATGAACCGCTAGAACCTTACAAACCGCAAGCAACTCGCGCGCAGGTTGAGAAAGCATTAACCATGATGTCTCAATCGGAGAAACCGCTGATTGTATCGGGCGGTGGCGTGATTAATGCTGGTGCGTCTGAATTGTTGCAACAGTTTGCCGAGATCACTGGAGTTCCTGTGATTCCAACCTTGATGGGTTGGGGCTCGATCCCAGATGATCATGAATTAATGGCAGGCATGGTAGGGCTACAAACGTCTCACCGTTACGGCAACGAAACCATGCTCAACTCTGACTTTGTGTTTGGTGTCGGTAACCGATGGGCTAACCGTCATACCGGTTCTGTGGATGTTTACACTGAAGGCCGCAAGTTCGTACATGTGGACATTGAACCGACTCAAATCGGCCGCGTGTTCTGCCCAGATTTAGGCATTGTCTCTGATGCGAAAGCAGCACTAGAGCTAATGGTCGAAGTGGCGCAAGAGTGGCGTGATGCAGGCAAGCTGCCGAACCGAAACGCTTGGGCAAGTGAGTGTCAGGAACGCAAATCGACCATGCTGCGTAAAACCAATTTCGATGAAGCGCCGATGAAACCGATGCGCGTTTATGAAGAGATGAACAAGGCATTTGGTCGTGACACTTGTTATGTGAGCACCATTGGTTTGTCGCAAATCGCCGCCGCTCAGTTCCTGCATGTTTATAAGCCTCGTAACTGGATCAACTGTGGTCAGGCTGGCCCGCTAGGTTGGACAACACCCGCCGCATTGGGCGTACGAGCGGCCGATCCAAATCGCGATATTGTCGCTATCTCTGGTGATTACGATTTCCAATTCATGATTGAAGAACTGGCAGTAGGCGCGCAGTTCAACTTGCCATACATTCATGTGTTGGTGAACAACTCATACTTAGGTTTGATTCGCCAAGCGCAGCGCCAATTTGATATCGATTATTGTGTACAACTGGCGTTTGATAACCAGAACGCGCCAGAGCTTGAAGGCTACGGTGTTGACCATGTTGCCGTTGTTGAAGGCCTAGGCTGTAAGGCGATTCGAGTTCGTGAACCAGAGCAAATTGCCGCTGCGTTTGAGCAAGCAAAAGAGCTGATGAACAAGCATAAAGTACCGGTTGTTGTTGAGCTGGTTCTTGAGCGAGTAACCAACATTGCGATGGGCGTTGAGATCAATGCCATCAACGAGTTTGAGCCACTTGCCGAAAGTCGCGGCGATGCCCCAACGGCGCTAGCGTACAAGTAATCATTAAGTCATGTGTATCCGTAGAGCACAGGTTTAGCTCTACGGAAAAGCCTCCAATAGAGCGAGGCTCCACTACAAATAACCAGATTTTCAAAAATAAAGAATAAGGACAGAGTCATGGCAAAATTTGCAGCAAACTTGTCAATGTTATTCACGGAAGTTGATTTTATGGATCGCTTTGAAGCTGCCGCAGAAGCGGGCTTTCAAGGTGTGGAATACCTTTTCCCTTACGCCTTTGATGCTAAGGAAATCAAAGCAAAGCTCGACGCTAATAACCTAGAGCAAGTGCTATTTAACTTGCCTGCGGGTGATTGGGATTCTGGCGATCGTGGTATCGCGGTAGACCCAGCGCGAGTTGAAGAGTTTCAAGCGGGTGTACCTAAAGCCATCGCTTACGCAAAAGCGCTCGGTTGTACCCAAGTGAATTGCTTGGCTGGGATTGTTCCGCAAGGTGTGACCCAACAAGACGCGCAATCGGCGTTTGTGATTAACCTGCATTACGCGGCGAACGCACTCGCAGCAGAAGGCATCAGCTTAGTGATAGAAGCAATCAATACTCGCGATATTCCGGGCTTCTTCTTGAACACGACTGAGCAAGCCAAAGCGATCCTCAAAGAGGTAGGGAGCGATAACCTTTCTATCCAATACGATATTTATCACATGCAAATTATGGAAGGCGATCTTACGCCGACCATGCAGCAAAACATTGGCCAAATCGCACACGTTCAACTGGCTGACAACCCAGGTCGACACGAACCGGGGACCGGAGAAATCAATTACCCATTCGTGCTCAATTATCTTGATGAGCTTGGTTATCAAGGCTGGGTTGGCTGCGAATACAAGCCGAAAACAACAACGACAGAAGGCCTTGGTTGGCTACACCAGTACCGTTAATTGCGTCTGGTAACCCTCAAACGTTAAGGAGAACAACATGTCTAAAATTGCATTTATCGGAACTGGCATCATGGGGAAACCTATGGCGAGTAACCTTCAAAAAGCAGGTCACGATTTGATTCTGTCGGATCACTTTAATGCAGCACCTGCCGATCTTGTGGCAGCAGGAGCAACGGTTTGCCATTCACCCGCAGAAGCGGCAGAGGCGGCGGATGTCATTATCTTAATGGTGCCGAATACACCACAAGTTGAAGATGTCCTGTTTGGTGACAACGGCGTCGAGCAAGGCCTCACAGCAGGTGGCGCAACGGGTAAGCTAGTTATCGATATGAGTTCAATCTCGCCAATCGCGACCAAAGCCATTGCCGCTCGGATCAACGAAGGCGGTGCTTCATACCTTGATGCTCCGGTATCAGGTGGCGAAGTAGGCGCTATCAATGCAGCGCTGACTATCATGGTGGGCGGTGAGCAAGACGCCTTTGATAAAGCCCGTCCGCTATTTGAAATCATGGGTAAGAACATCACGCTGGTGGGTGATAACGGTGCAGGTCAAACGTGTAAAGTGGCTAACCAGATCATCGTTGCTCTGAATATCGAAGCCGTGTCTGAAGCGTTAGTTTTTGCTTCGAAAGCCGGTGCCGATCCAGCACGCGTACGTCAGGCTCTATTGGGTGGCTTTGCTAACTCTAAGATATTGGAAGTACACGGCGAGCGCATGGTTGAAGGCACCTTTGACCCTGGCTTTAGAATCTCACTTCACCAGAAAGATCTGAACTTAGCGCTAACGGGCGCACAAGAATTAGGTGTTGCACTACCGAATACGGCGAATGCTCAGGAGTTGTTTGGCGAGTGTGCCGAAATGGGCGGTGAAGGTTGGGACCACTCTGCGCTTATCCAAGCGATTGAGAAACGCTCTGACCACTCGATTCGCTAATTAATTAAGGCTGCTATCGATTCGTAGCCCAACAGTTTGTTTATAAATCGCGTAGTTTCGTCTCCTTTTATACGCGTTCCTGATACGAGGCAGAGGTTGAAGTTGTTCCTTTCCAACTTGATCTTAGCAGGCACCCTTTGGCCTTGTATCGGGGTTCTTTTTTTCTCCGTCAACTAAGGAGTGGCTGATGGACATTGATGCTAAGCAGTTTCTACAAACCCTTTTCTCAAGTGCTGTTAATCAGGCGCTACCTAAAAATCACATCGAACCTTTTCTTCCTCAAGACATTTTTTATCGCTCTGCTAATCAAGCCGGGCGTACTGTGGTGATAGGAGCAGGAAAAGCAGCCGCGTCGATGGCCGCAGAGCTTGAAGCGGTTTGGCAGGCAAAGAAACAGCAAGATCTCGCACTGCGTGATCTTGAAGGCTTAGTGGTGACTCGTTATGAGCACACCGCACCTTGCGAACACATTGAGGTGATTGAAGCGGCGCATCCAGTACCAGATGCGATGGGCTTAGAGGTAAGCCAACGTATGCTGCAATTGGTGAGTGGTTTGAGTGCTGACGACACGGTTATTTG
This sequence comes from Vibrio sp. 10N.261.55.A10, assembly GCF_041470825.1. Lineage (NCBI taxonomy): Bacteria > Pseudomonadati > Pseudomonadota > Gammaproteobacteria > Vibrionales > Vibrionaceae > Vibrio > Vibrio sp. 10N.261.55.A10. The sequence goes on from NZ_JBFRNC010000052.1 coordinate 18,587, forward strand.
CCTACTGTCAGGCGGTGGCTCTGCTTTGCTAAGTTTGCCCGGTGGTGACATCAGCCTAGCAGAGAAGCAACAAATCAATAAGGCGTTGCTTAAATCAGGCGCTGCCATTGATGAGATGAACTGTGTTCGCAAGCATTTATCTTCGATTAAAGGTGGGCGACTAGCAAAGGCTGCTTACCCAGCAAGAGTCGTATCTTTGGCGATTTCAGATGTGCCGGGCGATGACATTAGTGTGATTGCCTCTGGCCCAACCGTACCCGACACCACCACGCGTTTTGATGCGATGGCAATTTTAGAGCGTTACCAAATAGAAACACCACGCACGGCATTTGAATGGTTAAATAATCCAGAGTCAGAAACCGTAAAGCCAGATGACGTATGTTGGAAAAATGCAGAGCACCATATTATCGCGACCCCGATGTCGGCATTGGAATCCGCTGCAGCAGAAGCTGAAGGCTTAGGCATTCCGGCTTATGTGTTGAGTGATTGCATAGAGGGAGAAGCGCGAGATGTTGCGAAGGTGCACGCTGCGTTGGCTAAGCAAGTGGCCAATCACAAGCACCCATTTGAGGCGCCTTGCGTGATACTTTCCGGTGGCGAAACCACAGTAACCGTTAAAGGCAATGGTCGCGGTGGGCGTAACTGTGAGTTCTTGTTGAGCCTATATAACGAGCTTAAAGGCCAAGACAACATATTTGCATTGGCTGCTGATACCGACGGGATTGATGGCGTGGAAGACAATGCGGGCGCATGGATCACGCCTCAAACATGGCAACAAGGTTCGAGCCTGTCGCTTAAAGCGCAAGACTACCTCGATGCCAACAACAGCTACGATTTCTTCAAGCAAGTCGATGTGCTTCTTACCACGGGGCCGACGCTGACAAATGTGAATGACTTCCGCGCAATATTGATTCTTTAACTTGAACAGTTCAAAAACACGGTATGGAATGGTCGCTTCTTAACAAATAGAGCGGCCATTTTATTGTTATCAATGCGGTGACCTTGAGTTCTGAGATTATCTTCTGGACTAATGAAGCACGTTGATTACTATGATTTTAGTAACGAGCTGTAAAGGATGCAATATGTCTAGGATCAGACAAAAGAATCAAGATTTAATCATCGAAGTCGCGTGTGAACAATTCGCCACTCATGGTTATGCTGCAACAAAAATGGCCGATATCGCGAAAGCGGCCGACATTCCCAAGCCTAACGTATTCTATTATTTCAGCTCAAAAGATAAGCTCTACAACGCTGTGCTTGAAACCGTCACTCAGCCTTTACTAGAAGCGTCTCGTCCGATTGAAGAGCTCAGCGATCCTGTTGAAGCCTTGTCTCAATATATTCAAACCAAGCTGATCATTTCTCGCGATCATCCACATGCCTCTAAGGTATTTGCCAATGAAGTGATGTCTGGCGCTAAAGTATTGCCGAAAGAGATTGGTGACGAGCTGTATAAGCAATCCCAGATGATTCTTGATAAGTTCTCGACATGGTCGGCGCAGGGCCTAATGGACGATGTTCCCGCTCATCACCTGATGTTTACCATCTGGGCGGCAACTCAAACCTACGCCGATTTTGGCTGGCAGATTTGCAGCGTGATGCAGAAGGACCAACTCGATGATAAAGACTATGCCGATGCCGCTGAGTTCATCACTCAGCTAGTGATTAAAGGCTGTGGTGTGAAAGGGAGCACTTGAAAGCTGGAGAGTCTTGCTGAGAGTTGCTTTAAGCTTGCTCTTCAGGAAATTGAAATGCCTTATCGTAGAATAAGGCATTTTTTACGCTTGTATTTTAGCTGTATGAGGCTTAGCCAACTAACAAGAAGAAGAGAGCTGTTGCGACAATACCTATCAATGCGTAGGGGAATTGAGTGGTTGCGTGTTGCATTGAGGTACACCCGGAACCTTGAGCTGACAATACCGTTGAGTCACTAAAGAAACATGAGTGACTGCCCGCTGCTGATGCCGAAAGCAGAGCCGCAATAGTTAAATGTAGAGGTACGCCAAGTTGTTCGCCTAGAGGCAATACGATTGGCATAGCAACTGCAAAAGTTCCCCAAGAAGATGCGGTAGCAAACACCAATGCACCGGTGATCATAAAGATAATTGCTGGGAAGTAAGACGCCGATAGATAAGGGCTTACTGTCTCGATGACATATTGTGTCACTCCTAGAGAATCATTCACAGACTTCAGCATGAATCCACCAATCACCGTTGCCAATGGCAGCAGCATAACTTTGATTCCGTCGTAGACAGCTTCAAACATATCATTCATTGAGATTAGACGTTGAACACCATAGAAGCAGATAGTAAAGATAATTGCGACAAATACGCCTGCTAATAGATCAATACCGAAGTACCAGCTTGCACCAACTAACACCACCATAGGCAATAGGAAGTTGATTAATCCCATCGTTGGGTTGGTGTGCGCTGTAATATCTGCGCCAAAGTCGATGTCTGTTGCACCGTCAGGACGTACTTGACCTTTCTTCGCTCGTTCCTCAGCCTGCTTCATTGCGCCTAAATCCGGCATCTTTTCTAACGCAACGAGAAGGACGATTATCAGCGTAACCCAGCCATAAGCCATGTATGGAATCGCTTCAATATATGCTTTGATACCCTCACCAGCTTCAGCCACTCCATTCGCTTCAAGCAGTGAGCTAAAGAAAATAGCCCATGTTGATATTGGCACCAGAATACAAATCGGCGCAGCGGTGGAATCGACTAGATAAGATAGTTTTTCACGGGAGATGTTGTATCCGTCAGTAATCTTCTTCATCGATGATGAGATAGCGATCGCGTTCAGATAGTCATCAATAAAGATCATGATGCCGAGGAAAAAGGTCATCAGCATAGATTGTTTACGGCTCTTAACCTTTGTGACCAACATATCTGAAAAGCTTAAAATACTGCCGCCTTTTTCGAGAATTGCGATTAATCCCCCCATCAGTCCGCAAACTAGAACGATCCATGCAATGGTTTCGTTCATCATTACATCCATCGATATGCCGACAATTTGCTCAACGGCTTGCGCAGGATTGAGTAGTAGTACACCAGCGATGGTACCACTAAAAAGCGCCTCTACGGTGCGGTGTGTAGTTAGGGCGAATACCAAAACAAGTGCGGTAGGGAGAAGGCTCATCCATCCATAGGCCTCTCCTTCTTGGTGGTTCAATCCAATTGATGTGAAGAAAATGAAAGTCGCGACAACCAATAGAGATACCATGATGTGTTGACTGTTGATCTTCAGCGGCGCGTCCAACGCCTTAGTTTGCGTAGTCATACGTGTAGTTCCTTTGTTTATGCTGAGTGCAACATCCAGTCGATTTCTAATGGAGTGATGGCGCGTTCAAACTCCGCCAGTTCACTTCGTTTACAAGCTAAATATAGATCGACAAACTCTTTAGAGATGTACGGGGTCAGCTCACTGCGTTCTAGCTGATCGAGAGCTTCAGACATACGCAGAGGTAAGTCTATTGCATCATCACTGAGGGAGTTAGGACATTGGTCTTTGGTATAGTTTTCACTCGCTAATACTGCGGATAGTACTACTGCAGCGAGAATGTAAGGGTTAACGTCAGCTCCCGCAATGCGGTGTTCAATTCGGCGATTGTTGCTGTCGCTGATAGGAACACGCAGTGCGACACCACGATGGTTCTCGCCCCAGTCTGCTTTCGTTGGCACGTAAGCTCCTGGAACAAAGCGGCGGTAAGAGTTAACGTTAGGGCAAATCAAGGCCATGGAATCGGATGTTTGAGCAAGCATCGCGGCCATGGTTTGATAAAAGAGATTACTGGGTTCACCATCTTGTTGGCTGAAGTGGTTATTGTCGTTGGAATCCACCAAGCTAAGGTGGATGTGCATACCGTTACCAGCTTGCTCACTAAATGGCTTAGCCATGAAGGTAGCATCGAAATCATGTTGATTAGCAATTTGACGAATTAGGCGTTTGACGATGATGATTTCATCACACACTCGTAGTACATCTTTAGAGTGGTTGAAGTTAATTTCGAATTGTCCTGGGGCGGATTCAGATAGTGCCCCCGAAGTATTTAACCCTTGTTCTTGAGCGACTTTGTTAAGATCGGCCAAAAAGTCTGCGTAATCATCCAAACCATCTAAGTCATAGACTTCGGTATCTTTTTCTCGTGATTTTTTGTTTGGGTTGATGGCTGTTTGTAGTGCTCCCATCTCACCCCGCTTCCTGTCTATTAAGTAAAACTCTAGCTCTAAGGCAACACATGGATGTTGATCTTTGGTGTGTAACTTTTCGAGAATTTCACTGACGATATTACGAATAAAGAGCGGGTTTGGGGTGTGGGCTGACTCATCCATCATACTCAACATTATTTGGCCCACTTGCTCTTTAGCGGTAGGCATCAATGTATCCGCAATTGGGAAACACATGTTGTCTGGTTCTCCCAATTCTTCACCTAACCCTGCTGTTTCAACCACATTACCTTTGGTATCTAAAGTAATTGTCGAGAGGGGAAGAGCTACTCCTTTATGCAGCTTGTGTAGTGCACTTACTGGGATGCGCTTGCCTCTTGGTGTGGCATTGATGTCGGTAAAAATCAGATCAACAAACTCGATGTTGGGCCATTTTTGTCGAAAATTTTTAACTTCCTGTAGATACGATTCCATTGTGTTCTCCAACTAGCCTCTATTTGGTAAATTAAAAGTAATAAAAAAGAAACAAGTCAATTGTACTAATTAGACTAAAGTCTAGTTTTAAAGGTTATTTCCTTTTAATACATAAGCTTGCGTTGATTACTTTGAAATTTACAATTTTATTGAAAGATGTTTCTGTTAACTATTTTGTAACAGTTGATTGTGTTTTGCTCAATATAATGTCCAAAATTAGTCGTTTTTTTGACCAAAAAGGTGGGTTTGGTCACGCTTTGGTCATAATATCGAACATCGGTGTTGATAATTTTGTACATGATTTGTAGTGTAAGTGTTAAATAAATCGAGCACGGAAGTAACATGTCTAGAACAAGCAAACCCATTATTGGAATTGTTAGTTGCGCTAAAGAATTGGGTGGCTATCAAATACAGGCAGTGAATAATTTTTACCTCACGGCTGTGAAAGACTTTGGTGGGTTGCCACTGATATTGGCTCCGGATATGGCAAGTGAAGACGTTGAGCGTCTTCTTAACATCTGCGACGGTTTTTTATTTCCGGGGAGTCACTCAAATGTGGCACCACATCATTACAACGGCACTCATGAAGAGTCTAAGAAAGATGAAGCTCGAGATGAGCTTTCCTTTACTTTGATTCGTCAAGCGATAGACAAAGACATTCCGTGTTTTGGTGTTTGCCGTGGATTTCAAGAGATGAATGTTGCTCTGGGAGGCTCACTGAACCCAGCAGTTCATGATTCAGGTTTCAACGACCATAGAGAGAGTGAGGTCGAAGACTTTGAGGAAAAGTACGCTCCATCACACGCGGTGTTGGTGCAAAAACAAAGTTTGTTTGAGAAATGGCTGACTGAAAATCATTGGGAAAACACTATCTTTTTTGAGGTTAATACTCTTCATAACCAAGGGGTTGACCAATTAGCTCCCCAACTGACTGTGGAAGCTAAAGCACCGGATGGTTTAGTGGAAGCGTTTAGTCTTCCAGGGCAAAAATTCTTTGTTGGCGTGCAGTGGCACCCAGAATGGAAAGCAAAAACGAATCATTTCTCTCAAATTTTGTTTAAAGAATTTATGATGGCGGCCTCTCTATAAGTTAGGAGCCACCTACATGGACAACCAAGAGATTGGTAAAAATATTGTTCGATTAAGAAAAGAACATGGATTGTCACAACGAGAATTAGCCGAACGAGCAGGTATTACACATAGCGCGATCTCTTCGATTGAGAATGCGAAGGTAAGCCCTTCAGTAAGTTCGTTGCAAAAAATAGTGAATGTTTTTTCTTTATCTCTTTCGGAGTTTTTCACACTTGAACAACCCAAAAGCGATGAAGTGAAGGTTGTCGTTGCACCTGAAGAGTTGGTTGAAATGGGCAGTGAGTCGGTTTCAATGAAATTGGTAACCAACGGCAGCAAAGAACAGGTAATTGGATTTTTGATTGAAGAGTATGCCCCCCACGGCACAACGGGTGCGGCGGAAATTAAACATGAAGGCGAAGAGATCGGCACTATTTTAGAGGGCGAAATCACTCTGGAATACAAAGAGCAATCTTTTGTCCTTAAACAAGGTGAATCGTACATTATTGATACGACGCAGCCGCACAAGTTCACAAATCACACAGACAAGGCTTGTCGAATGATAAGCGCGCATACGCCAACCACATTCTAAGTGGGCCTTGCCTTGTTGTGATAACAAGGAGAGCGTATGAAAACCCAAGAACAATGGATTGAACTGAGAAACAATCTAAACATCGAAAATCGTGCCTTTATTAATGGCGAATATAGCGCAGCTATCAGTGGAGAAACTCTAGATGTTGTTAACCCGGCTACCGACGAGACACTGACCCAGATAGCTCGTTGCCAAGAAGAAGATGTTGAGCTTGCGGTAACATGTGCTCGTCAAGCTTTCCTTTCTGGTGAATGGAGCAACAGCGCTCCGTCATATCGCAAAGCGGTACTCAGCCAATTTGCAACGCTGATTGACCAACATCGTGAAGAACTTGCGTTGCTGGAAACCCTAGATACGGGTAAGCCAATCAGCCATAGCCTTTCAACCGATATCCCTGGTGCTGCAAGTGCACTGCGTTGGTATGCAGAAGCCATCGATAAAGTGTATGGGGAAGTCGCGCCAACGGAACAAGATGTACACGCCTTTGTTTCTCATCAAGCTATCGGTGTTGTTGCAGCGGTAGTTCCATGGAACTTTCCATTATGGTTAGCTTGCTGGAAACTTGGCCCTGCATTAGCAGCAGGTAATAGCGTTATTCTTAAACCCTCTGAAAAATCTTCTCTCACTGCTATTTATATTGGTCAACTCGCCAATCAAGCAGGCTTACCACGTGGCGTTTTTCAAGTCGTTACTGGCTTTGGCCATGAAGCCGGTGATGCTTTAGCGAAACACCATGACGTCGACTGTATTGCATTTACGGGTTCCACTCGTATTGCTGGTCAATTAATGGTTCGTTCTGGTGAAACTAATCTTAAGCGTGTGTTTGCTGAGGCTGGTGGTAAGAATGCCAATATCGTATTTGAAGACTGCGAAGACCTCGATCGTGCAGCCGCAGAAACCGCTGGTGGTTGCTTCTATAACCAAGGCGAAGTCTGTGTCGCTGCAACTCGTTTATTAGTGCACGAAAGCATCAAAGATCGCTTTGTTGATAAAGTCATTTCTGCGGCTCAATCCTTTATGCCGAAAGACCCAATGGACACCTCATCTTCGATGGGAGCGCTCATCGATCAAGGTCACAAATCAAAAGTGCTTGAATATATAGAGCTTGGCCAAGCGGAAGGTGCAGTTCTTCGTTGCGGGGGTGATGTTGAAGGCAAAGGTGCATTTGTTGAGCCGACCATTCTTGATAACGTTGACAATAAAATGCGTGTCGCCCAGGAAGAGATCTTTGGTCCTGTACTTTGTGTTATCTCATTTAAAGATGAAGCTGAAGCCGTCGCAATCGCCAATGACTCAAAATACGGTTTAGGTGCGGCGCTTTGGAGCAATAACATTAACCGCGTACACCGTGTAGCTAAACAGCTTCAGGCAGGTTCTGTTTGGGTGAACAACTACAACGAAGGTGATATGACCGTCCCTTTTGGTGGGTTCAAAATGAGTGGTAACGGCCGTGATAAATCACTGCACGCCATCGAAAAATTCACAGAAACCAAAACCACTTGGATTCGCCTTCACCCTTAGCCTGCTGATGATTAATAAAGGAATATCACTATGAATAAGCATACGGATTCGTTTTACGCCCACTCTATCCCGAACATGCCAGAGTTCCCACAACTGCAAGACAACATTGAGTGTGATGTGTGTGTGGTTGGGGCTGGGTTTTCAGGTTTATCTTCGGCTCTTCATTTAGCCGAGAAAGGTTTTAAGGTAGTGGTACTAGAGAGTGCCAAAGTTGGTTTTGGAGCAACTGGTCGTAATGGTGGACAGATCGTCAATAGCTACAGCCGAGATGTTGATGTAATAGAAAGCCGTTACGACCAACCCCAGGCTAAAGCCCTGTGTGACATGATTTTCGAAGGCGGAGATGTCATTCGTGGCCTAATCGAAAAATACGATATTGAGTGTGACCACAAACGCGGTGGCCTATTTACCGCGCTAAACAAAAAGCAGTTAATAGGTTTAGAGCATCATAAGAAAAACTGGGAGCGATATGGTAATGACCAGCTCACCATGTTGGATGCTAGCCAAGTAGAAGAGGCGGTTGGTACTCAAGCTTACACCGGTGGCTTGCTTGATATGCGAGGTGGGCACATTCATCCGCTTAAACTCGCATTGGGGGAAGCCGCAGCATTTGTTTCTCTTGGTGGCCAAATTTTTGAGCAATCAGCGGTAACGTCCATTGAAAAAGGTGCGAATCCTGTTGCAAGAACAGCGAGCGGTAGCGTGAAGAGTAAATACTTGGTGTTAGCTGGCAACGCCTACTTAGGTGGGTTGGCTCCGAATATCAGTAACAAAGCCATCCCATGTGGAACTCAAGTCGTGGCGACAGAGCCGCTTACCGATGAGCAACTAAAACAGGTTTTACCAAGTGACTACTGCGTTGAAGACTGTAATTACTTACTGGACTATTTCCGATTGAGTGCCGACAAACGCTTGTTGTTTGGGGGCGGGGTGGTTTATGGCGCTCGTGACCCTCAAGACATTGAGTCTCTGATTCGTCCTAAGTTAGAAGGTATTTTCCCTCAACTTAAAGGTATCAAGATTGATTACACATGGACTGGTAACTTCTTACTTACCTACTCACGTATGCCGCAGTTCGGCGCATTCGACGACAATATTTATTATTTGCAAGGCTACAGTGGTCATGGAGTTACCTGTACTCACTTGGCTGGCAAGTTATTGGCAGAAGCCTTAACAGGGCATGCCGAACGATTTGATGCCTTCGCACAACTCAAGCACTACGCCTTCCCTGGTGGACGTCACTTCCAAATACCATTCACAGCAGTTGGCGCAGCGTATTACAACCTAAGAGATAAACTGGCTATCTAACCGGACGATAAGGAACATCCAATGAGTAGAGTAGTAAAATTCGCGGCCCTGCAACTGACCAAAAGCTGGGATCTGGAAGATAACCTAAATAAAGCTAAGCAAGCGATTCGTGAAGCTGCGAGTAACGGTGCCAATGTGGTTTTGCCGCAGGAATTGTTCGCTGCTCCTTATTTTTGTAAGAAGCAAGAAGCTAAGTATTTTGAGTTGGCTGAGGAAGTAGACAATTGTCTGTTGATAACAGAGATGAGTGCATTGGCAAAAGAACTCGGGGTCGTGATTCCAGTTAGTTATTTTGAAAAAGCGGGCAATACCTTCTTTAACTCATTAGTGATGATTGATGCCGATGGCACTGTGCTAGATAACTACCGCAAATCACACATCCCGGATGGTCCGGGTTATAGCGAAAAATACTATTTTAGTCCTGGAGATACTGGTTTCAAAGTATGGCAAACCCAGTTTGGTAAGTTCGGCGCTGGTATTTGCTGGGATCAATGGTTTCCCGAGCTTGCTCGTAGCTTAGCGTTACATGGTGCAGAAGCCATTTTTTACCCAACCGCTATTGGCAGCGAACCACAAGATCCAACTTTAGATTCTCGTGATCACTGGCAACGCACTATGCAAGGCCATTCCGCTGCAAACTTGGTTCCTGTGATTGCGTCTAATCGCGTAGGCACAGAATGTGATGATGGCATTGAAACCACATTCTACGGTTCTTCTTTTATTACCGATCATACTGGTGGCAAGTTGGCAGAAGCGCCACGTGATGAGGAAGCTATCATTTACGCGGAGATTGATTTAGCCGCAACGGCTCAAGCGCGTCACTCGTGGGGGCTGTTCCGTGACCGCCGCCCAGATCTATATGGCTCTGTGGGCAAACTAGCAGTTTAAAGGGGCAGACTATGCAGTTATCGACAACACCACTGCAAGATGGGTTCTACTTTCCAGCTGAGTTTCATCCTATTGAAGAAGTTTGGTTGGCTTGGCCAGAAAGACGAGACAATTGGCGTGATAACGCCCTTCCTGCCCAGCAAACATTCGCTAGCATTGCGAATGCAATAGCAGAAGTGACTAAGGTTTGTGTCGCCGTGAGTGCGAAGCAATTTGATAAGGCGAGAACATTGCTTCATTCAGATATTCGGCTTGTTGAAATCCCATTCAATGATGCGTGGATGCGTGATATTGGGCCCACAGTGTTGGTGAATCAAGACGGCGAGCGTCGTGGAATCAACTGGCAGTTTAACGCTTGGGGTGGTGACTATAATGGCCTCTATGAAAACTGGCAGCAGGACGACCTAGTGGCTAGCTCAGTATGTGACATTATCGGAATTGATCACTACAACGCCCCATTCGTTTTAGAGGGGGGCTCAATTCATACTGATGGCGAAGGTACGCTCTATACAACAGAAGAGTGTTTGCTTAGTCCGGGACGCAACCCTGAGTTGAATCAACAACAGATAGAAACACATCTCAAAGAATATCTAGGTATTGAAAAGGTCATTTGGCTGCCTAAAGGACTATTCGATGATGAAACTGACGGACATGTTGATAATTTGATGCATGTAATTGCCCCGGGGAAAGTGGTATTGAGTTGGACAGATGATCCATCAGACCCACAATTCGCATTATCTCGTCAGGCGGAACAAGTGTTAAAAGATCAATCTGATGCTAAAGGTCGAGAGATTGAAATCATCCGTTTACCGTTGCCAGGGCCTTTGCACTATAGCGAAGCAGAAGCAAGCGGAATTGATAAAAGTGATGGAATGACACGTGATGCAGGGGAAAGGTTAAGTGCTTCTTATGCCAACTTTCTTATCGCGAATGGTTATGTGTTTTTGCCATTGCTCGATGATAGAACTGACGAGCAGGCAATAAAAATATTGCGGCAAGCGATGCCTGAACATCAAGTCGTTGGTATACCAACGCGTGAGGTTTTGCTGGGTGGAGGTAACATCCACTGCATTACTCAGCAGATCCCTGCTTAGGAAAACCATTATTAAAACAATGAACTATTGGTTTTCTGCTTGGTAGGGTAACTATCAGTAGACGCCAAGGTAAAGCTGTCAAAAGGAATCCCCATGCAACAAATTACAAATCAATCATTGCTGTCGTTTATGGTGCTAAATCAAGACCAAGGTATTGCTGTAAGTAACCCCGCGACGGGTGAAATACTTGGTTATGCACCAGTGTCGTCTGAACATGACATTTTAGATGGGGTCGAGCGTGCAAGCTTCGCGCAAAAAGAGTGGGCTTTGCTGCCAGCCAAAACCCGTTCTGGTTTACTACAAAAATGGTATCAGTTGTTACTTGATAACAAGGAAGATCTCGGTCGCCTGATGACGTTAGAGCAAGGCAAGCCATGGGCAGAAGCACAAGGTGAGGTGTTGTACGGCGCAAGCTTTATCGAGTGGTTTGCTGAAGAAGCGAAGCGTACCTATGGTGAGACAATTCCAGCGCCAAGTAGCGACAAACGCCTTGTAACTATGAAACAACCTATTGGAGTAGCTTGTGCGATTACTCCGTGGAATTTTCCTATTGCAATGATAACTCGTAAGGCAGGTCCAGCACTTGCGGCTGGCTGTAGTTTTATTGTGAAGCCGTCTGAATCCACACCTTTATCTGCTTTTGCTGTAGCTGAGCTAGCATATCAAGCGGGCATTCCTCGTGATGTACTGCAAGTGGTATTGGGCGCGAATTCTCGTCAAGTTGGCGGTATTTTTACCTCACATCCTCTGATTCGTAAGCTCTCTTTCACGGGCTCTACGCAAGTTGGAAGAGTGCTGATGCAGCAAAGTGCAAACGACATCAAGCGAACGTCAATGGAGCTCGGTGGAAATGCACCATTTATCGTATTTGATGATGCAGATATTGATGCGGCTGTGCTTGGTGCAATGGCGTCTAAGTTTCGTAATGCCGGTCAAACTTGCGTCTGCGCTAACCGTTTTTATGTACATAACAAGGTGTACGATGAGTTTGTTGAAAAATTCGATGCAGCAGTGCAGCAGCTTAAAGTAGGCAATGGTCTAGAAGAGGGTGTAAATGTTGGTCCGGTAATCAGCGAATCAGCAAAACAAGGTATTCAGTCCCTCATTGACGGCGCAATCGAACAGGGCGCGAAACCAGTTACTGAGCCGAAAACTCTTGATGGTCTATTCATGCAACCTGTCGTTCTCAAAAACGTTACGCATGATATGGATATTATCTCGCAAGAGATCTTTGGCCCCGTCGCTCCTGTGATCAAATTTGATGATGACCAACAGCTTATCGAAATGGCTAACGACACTATCTATGGCTTAGCGTCTTACTTCTATAGCCAAAATATCCACCGTGTATGGAAGATAGCAGACGCACTGGAGTACGGCATGGTAGGAATTAACGAAGGCATGATCTCTACCGAGGTAGCCCCTTTCGGTGGAGTTAAGCAGTCCGGTATAGGGCGTGAAGGGGCAAAACAAGGTATCGATGAATACATGAGCATCAAATATCTCTGCTTTGGCGGCAACTAATCAAAGGACATGACAATGACAAATCAACAACTACATCAAAGAAGAAGCGAAGTTATCGCTCAAGGCATGGGCGCACTGTACCCACTTTATGTCGAAAAAGCAGAGAATGCTCACGTGTGGGATGTGGATGGAAATAAATATATCGACTTTGCTGCTGGTATCGCGGTAACGAATACAGGGCATGCAAATAAGCGTATCAACGAAGCGGTAAAGGCTCAACTGGATAACTTTTCACACACTTGTGCTATGGTGACGCCTTATGCCTCCTTTGTTGAACTGGCAGAAAAGCTCACAGAACTCGCCCCCGGTGACAGTGATAAAAAAGCGATTTTCCTGACAACAGGAGCTGAAGCGGTGGAGAATGCTGTGAAAGTAGCGAGAGCTCATACTGGCCGCAGTGGTGTGATTGCTTTTAAAGGTGGCTTCCACGGCCGTACTAATATGACCATGGGGCTAACTGGTAAAGTCGCGCCTTACAAAGCGGGCTTTGGCCCATTTCCAAATGAAATATTTCATGCACCTTACCCAAATGCTTTTCATGGCGTAAACACAGAACAAAGCCTGCAAGCGCTCGATGATTTGTTTGCGTGTGATATTGAGCCATCACGCGTGGCGGCGATAATCTTTGAGCCTGTGCAAGGTGAAGGCGGTTTCTATCAAGCCCCCGCGGAGTTTGCTCAAGGCCTGCGTGAGTTGTGTGACAAATACGGCATTATGCTTATCGCGGATGAAATTCAAACGGGCTTTGCGCGCACGGGTAAAATGTTTGCCACTGAATATCTGGGCATTGAACCCGACATGATAACAATGGCAAAAGGTATTGCGGGTGGTTTCCCTATCTCAGCAGTAGTGGGAAAAGCCGGTGTTATGGATTCGGCACTACCAGGTGGCTTAGGTGGTACTTACGCTGGCTCTCCGTTGGGGTGTGTGGCTGGTTTAGAAGTCCTAAAAATTATCGAAGAAGAGCAATTGTGTGCTAAAGCAATGGGCATTGGTGAGGTTGTGAATGCCCGTATGAGCAAGCTACAGGAATCGGTTCCAGCTATTGGTGAAATACGTACCACTGGAGCGATGATGGCTATTGAGTTTACTGATCCAGAGTCAGGCAAGCCATTGCAGGACTTAACTAAAGCGGTGATAGCGAAAGCACAAGAAAATGGTCTTATTCTGCTTTCGTGTGGTGTAAAAGCGAATGTAATTCGTCTGCTTCCACCATTAACTATTGAATCTGAAGTACTCAGCGAAGGCTTAGATAAGCTTGAGAAAATTATTCTGGAAGTTGTTTAGGATTTGAGTTAAGACATTGTATTTTAATATAAAGGTCATTGTAGATATTCTTTTCGTGCTTATAATGTCCCTTCCTGAAATGTATTTACACATTGAGGACGGGGCTGTGAATGAATAAGTAAGGCCGACATCATGTCGGCCTTTTTGTTTTCGCTTTTCTAGTTGGCGTGTACCTAGTTATTCATCGCCAGTTTGCCTAGCTTCATTGCAGCTGCATGGTGGCGGTGCATTAGTTGTTCCATGTCTACGCCAATCACAGCGCCATCGTTCACTCGCCACTTACCTGCAACCATCACTTTATCCGCTTGTTGAGCACCACAAAGTAGTAATGCGGCCAGTGGGTCGTGGCTGCCAGAAAAACGAATATCATCGAGCTTGAACATCGCGATATCGGCTTGTTTGCCAACCTCTAGTGTACCAATGTCGGTTCTGCCCATTGCCGCGGCAGAACCGGATGTCGCCCAGCGCAATGCATCAAAGTGTGAAACGTTGGCGGAACCATATTGCAGGCGTTGTAGATACATCGCCATGCGCACTTCGGCAATCATATTAGAGCCGTCGTTTGAGGCCGAACCATCCACACCTAGCCCGACTTTTACGCCTGCTGCTTCTAGATCGTTGTTTTTACAAATACCGGAAGCCAACATCATATTGGAAGTTGGGCAGTGACTGATACCAATGCCTGCTTTACCCAAACGTTTGATCTCTTCTGGATTGAAGTGAATACCATGAGCGAGCCAAGTGCGCTCGTTCAGCCAACCCACATCTTCTAGGTAATCAACTGGGCGCAAGCCAAACTTCTCTATACAGAAGTCTTCTTCATCGAGCGTTTCGCATAGGTGCGTGTGCATCATGACGTTTTCACGCTCACTGATCTTGGCGGTCTCTTTCATCAGGTCGGTAGTGACTGAGAACGGCGAACAAGGCGCGAGCGCGATTTGAATCATCGCCCCTTCATCACGCTGGTGGTAATCACGAATCAAGCGCTGGCTGTCATCAATGATGGTTTGTTCGGTTTGAATGGTGTGTCTTGGTGGCAATCCACCCTCATCTTCCCCTAGGCTCATGGAACCTCGGGTAAATATCGCTCTAACGCCCAGTTTCTCTGCGGCCTCGACTTGCAAATCAATAGCGTGCTCAAGCCCGTCTGGTAGCAAGTAATGGTGATCGGAAGCAGTGGTACAGCCCGACATCATCAGCTCAACCAGAGCAAGCTCTGTTGCGAGGCTCATCATCTCCGAATCGAGGTTGGCCCAAACTGGGTAGAGGCTTTGTAGCCAATGGAAGAGTTCTTTATTGAGTGCGCCGGGGTAGGCTCGCGTTAGGGTTTGATAGAAGTGGTGGTGCGCATTGATAAGCCCAGGAGTCACAACATGACGAGAGGCGTCGACGCTGTAATCTACGGGTAAGGTCGGCTCTTTGTGTTTGCCAACCAGTTCAATGATTTTATTACCTTTTATGACGATTCCGCCTTCTGCATCAGCCTGCGAGCCAGTGTAGATTGCGAGAGGATTCTTAATCCAGATGGTTTCCATTCATAGTAGTCCTTAGCCATCTCAGCCTTTTCAGGGAAGAGGGTCTTTATTTGGTATTTGTTGTTGAAAGATAAATTCAAATCAAGGGCGATGAGACATTCACTGTTATCGTTACGCCCGTGATTCTACGGAAATCGGTTTTACGCTCGTTAGCGATTTATCTAGTTCGTTTTTGGCTCAGGGTTATCTGATGCCGTTTGAACTTCAGTTTCTGTTGTTGCTTGTTGAATTTCTAATTGCTCGTTTGAGTGTAGTTCTTCTTCTGCTTGTTCTTTCATTTCTAGCTCAACTTGCGCTTGGCTTTCGGCTAACGCTTCTTGTTCTTCTGCGCGTGAAGATTTAGGCAATACAAGGTTAAGAACAACCGTCATGATGGTGCCAGTCGTAATGCCAGAGTGAAGGAAATTGGCCAAATCGTGTGGCAAATGTTGAAGCAATCTTGGTTCGAAGGTGACGGCTAAGCCAGACGCTAAACCTACACAGATTACTAAGGCATTTCGCTTGGTGTCTGCGGCCTTGATCAACATGCGGATACCCGCGTAAGCAATCATCCCGAACATCACAAAGCCCACACCACCCAAAACAGGTTTCGGAATCGTGACGGCAATAGCGGCTAATTTCGGGAATAAACCACCTAAAATTAACAAACCACCGGTTGCAGCTACTACATAGCGACTTGCTACACCTGTGATACCCACAATACCGACGTTTTGGCTGAATGACGCCAGTGGCATCGCTGTTAAAATCGAAGACAAGGTACTACCAAGACCATCGCCTAGCAGTCCACGTTTTAGATCTTTACCGCTGACTTGGGTTTGGCAGTTGTTGCCAAGCGCCATGAAGTCACCGGTTGCTTCAGCGATAACCACGATGTATACCAAGCTCATGCTGATGATGGCACTAGCAGAAAACGTAAAGCCATACTTAAATGGTTCTGGGCCACCGACCCAAGCAGCAGAGCTGATCTGCTCAAGATCGACCATGCCGAGTGACAGCGCCACAATGTAACCACCTGCTAGGCCAATCACGATAGCGGAGGCCGCAACCGCGCCTTTACAGTAAACCGATACGCCAATCACTATCCCCAAAGAGACCAGTGCGAGAAACAGTTTTGGTAGCGTGGCGAATTGTTCCGTGTTGGCAGGAGAATCGCCAACCCAGTTCATGGCAACCGGTAAAATGGTTAAGCCGATTAGGGTAACCACCACACCACTTACCACGGTCGGGAACAGCTTGCGAACCTTGTCCATGTAGAAGCTGGCACCAATTACCACGAATGAGCCGATAAGTGCTGAGCCCATGATAGCGGCGACACCACCTTCGTTACCGATGGAAATAGCCACACCTAAAAAGGCAAAGCTTGATCCCATTACAACAGGCAGTCGAATACCAACAGGGCCAAAACCGAGACATTGCGCGACAGTCACAATACCAGAAGCCAATAGCGCCGCATTGATCAGTGAAACGATCTCTGTGTTAGGTAGGCCGATAGAAGCACCGACAATAAGCGGGACAGCGACGATGCCACCAATCGAGGCGAGCATGTGTTGTAAAGCAAGTAGAAGGGTTAGCCCATGGGGCGGTCTTTCATTAAGGGTGTACAGAAGTTTCATTTGATATTCCTCTGCCTGCGTTTCCGTTTACAGGCGATTGGCGGTCAAATAATGACTTCTACAAACTGCGTAGGGTCATAAAAAAGTGCACTGAATCGGTAGGGTTTCTGCTCTCTCGTCATCAATGCAATTAGCTTTCTTAAAAATCATGTTGTTGCTTGGCTTGCGAACCAGCCAAGCAACGTTGTGAGCAATCAAGAAATGACTGCTCAGGAGCTTTAGGGTTAACCGATGAACACTAGCTTGGCGATGAAGATAGCCGCTAGGAAGTACATCGAGATAGACACATCTTTGGTTTTACCTGTCGCCAACTTAAGCACTGTGTAGGTAATGAAACCCAATGCGATACCGTTCGCGATAGAGAAGGTCAGTGGCATCATTAGTGCGGTAATCGCGGCTGGAGCACCGTTAGTGAAGTCTTTCCAATCGACGTGCTGCATGCTGCTCATCATCACGAATGCGACGTAAATAAGAGCACCAGACGTTGCGTAAGCGGGGATCATGCCTGCAAGTGGAGATAGGAAAATCGCCGCTAAGAACAACACCCCAACCACAATCGCAGATAGGCCTGTTCGTGCGCCTGCTGCAACACCGGCTGCACTCTCTACATAACTGGTTACTGGCGGACAGCCTACACACGCACCTGCCACGCTTGAAATACTGTCGGCTTTCAGTGCTTTGCTAAGACCTTCAATTTTGCCCGTTTCAGGATTAGTTAGGTTTGCGCGCTCTGCCACGCCCATCAAAGTACCTGCGGTATCAAACATGTTTACAAAAAGGAAAGCCAAGATAACGCTGATCATCGAAACATCAAGCGCACCCATAATGTCCATTTTTAGGAATGTAGGCGCTAAACTTGGTGGTGCTGCGAAGAAGCCGTTGTAATGCACTAAGCCAAGCATCATGCCGACAAGCGTTACACTCAAAATACCGATCAGTACCGCGCCAAATACTTTACGCTCACTTAGAACCGCAATAATCAAGAATGCGATAGCAGCGAGCAGAGCTTCAGGTTTAGTGAAGTCACCAAGTGATACCAAAGTAGCTGGGTTTTCGACGACAATGCCTGCTGTTTTTAAGCCAATCAGGCCTAAGAACAAACCAACACCCGCTGTCATGGAGTAACGCAGACTCACTGGTATACTTTCAATTATCCATTGGCGGACTTTGTAAAAACTCATCCCGACAAACAAGATACCGGAGATAAACACCGCACCCAGTGCCACCTCCCAGCTGTAACCCATTTCGCTCACAACCGTGAAAGAGAAGAAGGCGTTCAAGCCCATGCCCGGTGCAAGGCCGACAGGCCAGTTCGCGAATAAGCCCATTAACAAACAACCAATCGCGGCACCAATACAGGTAGCGACAAATACAGCCCCTGCATCCATACCTGAAGCGGCCATGATTTGTGGGTTAACGAAGATGATATAAGCCATGGTTGCGAAGGTGGTGACACCGCCGACTAACTCATTTTTTACGCTGCTTCCGTGTGCCTTAATCTTAAAGAGTTTCTCTAAAATTCCGTTGTTCGCATCTTGGTTGAGTATTTCTGTTTTACTCTCACTCATGTCTGCAAGTCCTTTTATGTTGTGATCCATTTATTGAATACAGCGAGATTTCAATATTAAGTTTTAAGGTTTTTCCTAGCTCTAACTCGTTATGAATAAGCTTTTCGTGGCTCACTTTTTAACTGTTAACGTTGTTAGTATTTTTATGTGAGCGTGCTTAATGAGCGCGCATCTTTTTAGATGCACGCATGAATCTGTTTATTATTGGGTGATAGAGCCTAGATCGGGATTCTAAGCATCGGGACTAACTGCCCCGATAAGTCGAGAAACTGTATGGTGAGACTAAAAGCGGAACGTGGTAGTGCGCATCGGGATCATCCAAGCCGAAGCGAATAACCACATCGTCTAGGAAAGGCACGCCATCCAATTCCACACCTTTGTTTTTGTAGTAGTCGGCTACATAGAATACCAATTGATATTTTCCCGGTCGGAATTCATTCCCAGCCAGAATCGGCGCATCGGTTCGGCCATCGGAGTTGGTGAGCACGGTCGCCAGCTTTTCTGTTGAGTCTTCGTTTACCTTATAAAGCTCTACCTTGATCTCTGCGCCAGGCAAGCCGTGTGTGGTGTCTAATACGTGTGTTGTTAATCTTCCCATAGTCCTTTAATAGCGCTTTTGGCGCTCCTCTGTTCCGTGGTTTATGTATCCATTTCGACCTTGCAAAAGAGTGCAACTGGTCACTTTGTTATCACTAACTATGTACGAACTGTACACAATTAGTAAAGCGAATTGTTGGAAAAATGTTGACTATTGTGTCTTTTTTTCTGGCTTTATAGATCCTGATTATCGTTTTTTGGTGAGATTGTGATTTGTTAAGTTATTGTTTTTAAATTACAAAAGTAACAAAATTTAACTTGAATAACAAAATCTTTACATTGAGATAAATAATTGTATACAATAAATGTACAGGGGTAAGGTTACTCGGTTTTGAAATAACCAATAGAAGAATCATATTGATGAACCAGCTAAAGAGCGGCTAAGCCAACCACTTATGTTAGGAGTACTTGGATGAATAAGGATTATTCAAGAAATTTGATCGGTTACGGAGCTAACCCTCCCAACCCTCAATGGCCAGGTAATGCGCGCGTCGCGGTTTCTTTTGTATTGAACTATGAAGAGGGCGGTGAGCGTTGTTTGTTACATGGAGACGACGAGTCTGAAGCCTTTCTCTCAGAGATCCCGTCAGCACAGCCGATCAAAGGCGAACGTCACATCAGCATGGAATCCATCTATGAGTATGGTAGCCGTGTAGGTGTGTGGCGTGTTCTTCGCTTGTTCGATGAATATGAAATCCCACTGACTGTGTTTGCGGTTGCCATGGCCATTGAGCGTCACCCAGACGTAGCGAAAGCCATGGTAGAAGCAGGTCACGAAATCTGTAGCCACGGTTATCGCTGGATAGACTATCAATACATTGATGAGTCAGAAGAGCGTGATCATATGACCAAGGCGATTGAGATTATCCAACAAGTGACGGGTCAACGACCACAAGGTTGGTATACCGGTCGAACGGGGCCAAATACGCGTCGCTTGGTAGCAGAAGAGGGCGGCTTCCTTTACGACTCCGATGCCTATGATGATGACCTGCCTTATTGGCACACCGAAACCGGTGATCCACAACTGGTGATCCCTTACACACTCGATGTGAACGACATGCGTTTTTCAACAGCGCAAGGCTTTAACTCGGGTGAGCAGTTCTTCCAATACCTGAAAGACACGTTTGACACCCTTTATATGGAAGGCGAAACCGCACCGAAAATGATGTCGGTTGGGCTGCATTGTCGTCTGATTGGTCGCCCCGGTCGTATTGCTGCATTAAGACGTTTCTTAGATTACGTAAAACAGCATGACAGCGTGTGGTTATGTCGTCGAATCGATATCGCCAACCATTGGCACCAACATCATCCATATCAACCAAATAACGCTAATCATCAACAGCAAAAGTAGCAGTGAAGCAAGGAGGCTTAACGTGACTGAATTTCGATCATGCCAACCAACAACCATGGACCGCGATACCTTTGTCGCTCACTTCGCTGATGTCTACGAGCACAGCCCATGGGTTGCAGAAGTGGTGTATGACCAAGGTTTGAATGCCGAAGATGACCATATCGAGAATCTTCATCTGAAAATGGCATCGACCTTGTTAAGTGCAGACCAAGGCAAACAGTTGGCTTTGATCAACGCTCACCCGGATTTAGCCGGTCGAGCAGCAGTAAACGGCGAACTCACCGAGTCGTCGACCAAAGAACAAGCGGGGGCGGGCATCGATCAGTGCAACGCCGAAGAATTTGAAAAATTCACTTCTTACAACAACAGCTACAAAAGTCGCTTCAATTTCCCTTTTATCATGGCGGTGAAGGGAGCCAATCGTTACCAAATTCTTGAGTCGTTCGAGATGCGATTAGGAAATGATAGTGAAACTGAGTTTGCTACGGCGATTCAAGAGATCAACAAGATCGCGATGTTTCGTCTCTGGGATATGTAAGTTAACGGAGTTAACAGCTATCTCAGCCCAGTCTTAGTGCGTTAAAGGTTTGATTTGTAAAAACATAAGCCACTAAGTTCTCATTTTATTATTACTTGATTAATTTCATAGGATTACACGGACATGACCCATAAATTTGAACAGTACATAAACCTTGCAGACGAAAAACTCGGCGCAGAAGCTATCTTCGCAACCGACGATTTTTTCGCAGATAAAAGCCGTCTACTCAGCCACGCAGCGCCAGAGTGGAAAGACGACTTATATGACGACAACGGCAAGTGGATGGACGGCTGGGAAAGCAGACGCAAACGCGGCGAAGGTTACGACTACTGTGTCGTTCGCCTTGGCCTAGCTGGCACCATTGCTGGCGTTGATATTGATACCTCATTCTTCACAGGTAACTTCCCACCTTCGGCATCAATCGACGCGTGTTATTCACCACAAGGTGAGCCAACAGATTCAACAGAGTGGCAAGAAATTCTGTCTTCAATGGCACTACAGGGTGATCATCATCATCTTGAAGACATCGAAAGTGACCAAGTATTTACGCACCTACGTTTGAACATCTACCCAGACGGCGGTGTCGCACGTCTACGTGTTTATGGCCGACCAAGTGTGGATTGGGACGCAATAGATTCTCAGCAACAAGTTGACCTAGCAGCCGTTGAACACGGTGGCCGAGCACTCGCATGTAGCGATGAGCACTACGGTAACAAAGCCAACATCTTAGGCCCAGGCCGTGGTGAAAACATGGGTGATGGCTGGGAAACAGCACGTCGTCGTACACCGGGTAACGATTGGGTAATAGTGGCATTAGGCCACCCAGGTAATATCGAACGCATCGTTGTTGATACAGCCCACTTCAAAGGTAATTACCCAGACAGTTGTTCAATTCAAGCGGCTTACGTGAAGGGCGGTACCGACGACCAAGTAGAAACACAAAGCCTATTCTGGCGTGAACTGTTGCCTGCACAAAAGCTGCAAGCGCATGAGATTCACGAATTCATTTCTGAGGTAAACGACCTTGGTGCGATTACCCACGTACGTGCAAACATATTCCCAGATGGTGGTATCAGCCGTTTGCGTCTGTTTGGTACGAAAGCGAAATAGGAAATGAGTATGAGTAATGGAATACGTCGTTTATCCATCGAACCGTTAACCAAGCAGGCTTTTGCAGAGTTTGGCGATGTTATCGAGTCCGATAATAGTGATTTCTTCATGATCAACAGTGGATCAACACGTCGCTACCACAAGCTAGCGACAACGGATGTGCAAGACCAAGACGGAGAAGCGATCATCAGCATCTTCCAAGCCACACCGTTGAGCTACCCACTGACTATCAAAATGTTAGAGCGTCATCCACTTGGCTCTCAGGCATTCATTCCATTACTTGGTCAACCCTATTTAATTGTTGTTGCGCCAAAAGGCGATGATCCAACATTAGCCAATAGCCGAGCTTTCTTGAGCAACGGTCGTCAAGGAGTGAACTATCACAAAGGGGTGTGGCATCACCCAGTGCTCGCCCTCACCGATCAAGACCAGTTCTTGATCGTCGATAGAGGCGGAGAAGGACATAACTGTGACGAAGTTTATTTCGAGAACGATAGAGTGGCATTGCATTTGGAAGACTTGCCAACGGAAGACAACAAGGAAGAGCAACGCTTAGCTAAAGCGTTGTGATACAGGAGTTTATTATGGATCCGCATATTACAGAGTGGTTGAATTTAGCGATTCGCTGGATTCACATGATTGTTGGTGTTGCGTGGATAGGCGCATCATTTTACTTTGTTTGGTTAGAGAACAACCTTAACCGAGTAAACCCAAAAACTGGCCTTTCAGGCGACTTATGGGCAATTCACGGCGGTGGTATTTATCACCTAGAGAAGTACAAACTTGCGCCACCAGAGATGCCAGAGCACCTGCACTGGTTTAAATGGGAAGCCTACTTCACGTGGATCACCGGTGTGTGTCTACTGGGTGTGGTTTACTACCTTAACGCTGAAATCTACCTGATTGCACCGGGCTCTGGCCTTGATTCAACAACGGCAATCGCGATTGGTATTGGTTCATTCGTTGCTGGTTGGTTTATCTACGACTTACTGTGTGACTCGCCTTTAGGTAAAACCCCCGTGTTGCTTGGCGTTGTGCTGTTTTTGCTGCTCGTCGCTGCGACGTACGGCCTAACTCAAGTGTTCAGTGGCCGTGGTGCTTACATTCATGTGGGTGCAATCATTGGTACCATCATGGTGGGTAACGTATTCCGCGTTATCATGCCTGCACAACGTAACTTGGTGAAAGCGATTGAAGAGAAGCGCGAACCGGATCCGGCATTGCCAGCGAAAGGTCTACTGCGTTCTCGTCACAACAACTACATGACCCTGCCAGTGCTGTTCATCATGATCAGTAACCACTTCCCAAGCACTTATGGCTCGGAATACAACTGGCTGATCCTTGCTGGTTTAGCGATCTTCAGTATCTTGGTGCGTCACTACTTCAACACCCGTCATGGTAGCCAGAAGTTTGCATGGACAATACCAGTAGCAGCATTGGGTATGATCACGCTTGCGTTTGTTACCTCACCTTACGCGAAAAAGCAGATGACTCCGGTTGTGCAAGCACCAGTGGTTCAAGAAGTGCAAGTGAGCGCGACTGAATCAGCGACAGAAGAACTTGCTGCAAACGACACCGCTTCAACGACTAGTTCTCAGGCCGCACCAGCAGACCACGCAATGCAAACTGCTAGCGCAGGTGTAAGCTTTGAAACCATCAACAAAGTCATTCAAGAGCGCTGTTCTGTGTGTCACTCATCAACCCCGAGCCACGCCGCTTTTGCTGCTGCGCCAGCCGGCGTGATGTTTGATACCCCAGAAGAGATTAAAGCCAACGTCCCAAGGATTGTTGCTCAAACGGTAACAACCAAGGTGATGCCGCTTGGTAACATGACTCAAATGACCGACGCAGAGCGCGCACTCATCGGTACTTGGGTAGAGCAAGGCGCTACGCTTCAATAATCATACTTTGTAATAAAAGTACTCAGCATCCTTTACCTAAGAGCATGAGTCTTAGGTGAGGCTTGGGGAGAGTTTGGTTTACGGGCACGCGCCAAACTCATCCCACCCTGTTTCCCCGGTTCCTATAACCGGGGCTTTTTGTTTTTGGACAAAGGAAATGCAGATTTATCATTCAGTTGGTGACTCTAGGTGCATATGTGAATTAAAGTGTGCTGTTGGTTGTTCCTGTCTAGTCGGGCAGAGTGTTGATGTTCAAGATCAGTTGAGAGAGTTATGAAAAATATCGTTGTATTTAATACTGAAACAGCAGAGCACCGAGTTTTTGACGTATCAGATTCTGATGCGGAGAATTATCAAGAGATACGTTCTTTGCTAGTCAAAGCTTTAGATCTAGAAATTATTTATGACCAAATAATTGAAGCATATTGGGACTTCAAAAATAAAGTTAATTATTGGAATTTAAGGTCTATTTCAACCCCGTTTGCTGACTATGTACTAAACTATGAAATTCGTAGCTCTTTGAATAGTTTGGCTTTTAACTTGTTCAACTTAAGTAAGTTATATCTTGATTGGCATTTTAATGAACGGAAGAAGCGATGTTTTGCATTTGAGATTACGAATGACGAAGCTGCTAGAGTTGCTGTCGAATCACAACGTCAGGATATTTACGACTCAAATATTCATTACGTAGTTGGCTGCGACTTGAGAGGACATAGCCAACATAGCGCTTTACCTGTAAGAACTTTTACTACTGGTGTTCGCTACGATCACGAAACATCAAGTCGCACTGCTCATTTCAGTATTTTTTACGATTACGATGACCTAGTTAAAGCTGGTGTCCCAAAGAAAAAATTATCACATGATATTAAGCTAGAACTCTCAGAAATTATCGACGGTTTCGTATACGCGATTTCTCAAAAGCACATGTTGAATCGTGAGTTATCCGATTCAATTGTTCGTGATGGCCGTGAAAGATATTTGACTAAGTGGCAAAGTTTGGTCAATGACACGAATTTTGAACGGTATCGTTGCGAACTACATTTGGAAGGTGGTGAAAAGCATGTGTTATCTCTTGAGTGGTTTGAGGTGTACGGTCATCTCCAATTAAAGCATCGTAGGTCAATAGATTACTCAGCGATTCGGTTCGAAAAGTGAGTTAGATATAATCAAAAATGAGTTGTATGTAGTTTTAATCACAGTGTCTGAGCTATTAAATAGGGTTTAAGGAAAAGACAAATATGGATATTGCCGTACTAACATTTGATGGATTTAACGAGCTAGATTCTTTCATCGCATCGGGTATTTTGAATCGAATGAAAGAGTTTGGTTGGAATGTGCAGATTACTAGCCCTACAGAATCAGTGACTTCAATGAATGGAGTCACAATTAAATCTCAACAGCCTTTAGAGTTCGCGAATACAGCTGATGCGGTGTTGTTTGGTAGTGGCATGTTGACCCGCGATGTCGCCCAAGATGATAAATTACTCTCAAGGTTAAACCTTAATCCACAAACACAATTGATTGGTGGTCAATGCTCAGGGACTTTATTGATGTCGGTATTGGGGTTACTGAATCAAGTTCCAGCCTGTACTGATTTAATAACGAAGCCATGGGTAATTGAATCCGGTGTGACCATATTGGACCAGCCGTTTTATGCGGAAGGAAACATTGCTACAGCAGGCGGCTGCTTGTCATCCAAATATCTAGCAGCATGGGTTATCAGTAAACTCGCAGACCAAGCACATGCCGAAGCTGCAATTCACTATGTTGCGCCTGTTGGTGAGAAAGAAGACTCTGTGAATCATTGCATGTCGATAGTAAGTACTTACGTTTAAACTGATTCATTGCGTGCGCAGTCCTGTATAAGGTCCTTGATATGAATCTCTACCCATGGCATTTTTAGTCCAAATTGACTTTAGTTAGGACAAAAAATGGAAGACTTGATAGTCGCGTATTTTAGGGCATTGAGCTCATTCTTTAGGTATCTGTTTCAGTCGATATTGATTGAGTTCATTGGTTACGGAGCTGGCTGGATAGTCTGTAAAGCATTCACACTAGGGCGCTTCCCCCCATTGATTCCAACTGAAAAAGAGCGAACCAGAATCTCTTATATCGGAGCTATTAGCATCGTGTTGCTTCTGTTAGCAATTGGTGTGTTCAATAGTTTGTGATTCGGAGTGAGGATATATGAAATTTTACCCCGCGGAACAATACCAAGCGGCTTGCAACGAGCTGTTTATCCGATACGAACGTGACATCAAAAAGCTAATCCCTAACGCGAGAGTTGAGCACGTAGGCGCATCTTCTATTCCTTTTGCCGTGTCTAAGGGCGATCTAGATATTTTCGTAGGTATTGAACTTGGTATGTTGTAATCCACATCTGCTGATGATGTGGCCTTGCAAGTGGTCAGTGTTATTGACTATGAGTGGAACTTAAATGTTGATAGCCTAGTGAAGTTAGACTATCAACATTTATTGATTATGATTCTGCAGATTCTGCTTTATCAAGAACTGAATCGTTATAAGCTTTGGTGCCCTTGTAACCTAGGAAAAGCGAAACTATCCATAAAATAAATGATACTGGAGAAGCAATAACGGTGATCGCGCAAACTACGATGAGAATTAAGTTAACAACTCCCCACATGACGCTCCCTGCATACATCTGAGCGCCTCCTGGTATTACAAAACCTAACAGTAGCGCTATCATAGGATTTTTCATTTTGTTTTGTATGCGAGCTTGTTGAATTGCGTCATTCATAATTATGCTTCCTTATGCATTTAGTTGTTATTCTCGCACTCTATATCTATCTTATTTTTAGTCAAGAATTTAGTTAAATATTTGATTTGATTGATTGTTTTGTGATCTGATATTTGCTGGGTTAATGAGTCTTCCGGTTTTATTGTGTTTGGTTTATGGTTTGATCTGAGATATATAGGGAGGAATATCGCTCTATTGTTTATTACACTACTTTTTGTGCTGTTTTTACTTTCCCCTTACACTCTTTTCAAGTATCGAACCTAGTATCAAATTTCTCTTTGTTATACAGGCAAGTCTCTCATTATGAAGAACTTCTTTGATAGCGAACTCATGCTCTCTAGCTCCTTGAATTTCGTTTTGCTATCGCTTGGGCTAACGCTCCTTTTTCATCTTCCGATTTGGTGTGGGTTCAACTTGAGCCGACGAAAGTGGAAGCTCATGGATTATTTATGGCCGTTTCTAGCGGGTATCGGGATGCTGGGTGCAGTGTCTGAGATTCGTGCGAAAGTAGCGGGCGATTGGGTTGAAACAGAACAAACTAGAGCGGTCGCGATTTTAGAATCGGTTCAGCAGTTTTCTTTGGATAAATTAAGAAGTGATACCTGCACTGGTCAGCCATCTTTAGATAATCACGCTCAGCACCACGAAGCGTGTTTGTGGTATTTGAATACGGCGATCACGTTCAAAGATGTCGATTTTACCTTGTTACCCAACGCATCGGATTTTACGGTTCCTGCGCCTAGCGTGTCGCTGGTTGAAAGTGATGCAGTGTGGGTGGATGGTATGTTGAGTCAGTATGAGAAGCAGAAAAACCAATACATAAAAACCAGAGAAGCGCAGGTGAAGCAGCCATTAGAAAGCCTCTTCTGGTATGTGAGTCCTTACTTAGTCTGTTTCGCTATTGCTCTGCGCCTTACTAAAGTGACGGCAGAGCTTAAACTGGATAAGTGCGTAAACAATTAACTCGACATAGACAGCGCGAACGACAGTAAAATAGGCAAGGTAACCACACTTAGGAAGTTGCCGAACAACACCATAGATGCGACTTTAGGCGGCTCGACATTGAACCGTTCAGCGAACAGGTAGTTCATCACGGCAGGTGGCAGCATGGTGAACAGCACCATCATTTGTAGGTGCAGCGTTGGCAGCGGGATAAAGAAGTAGATGATGGCGAAGGCGATGGCACCAGTAAACAGCGATTGAGCCGTACACAGCAAGCCAACTTTGAGTCCGCTTAGCTTCAAGTTCACCATTTGCGAACCCAACGACAACAGCATGATGGGCACGGCTGCTTGGCCGAGTAGCGATGTTGCTTCGTAGATTGGATTCCATACTGCAATGCCAGACAGGTTGAGCGTCATCGCTAATGCTGCGGCTAAGAATATCGGCATCTTGAGGATCTGTTTGATCGGATTACCTTCGCTTAGTAGCGCTAAACCGACACTAATGTGCACGCATGCCGATACCACAAACAGCAATACCGCAGGGGCTAATGCACTCTCACCAAAGGTATAGGTGAACAGGGGAATGGCCAGGTTGCCACTGTTGCGGAACATATGTGGCGGCGCCCAAGCTTTGAAGTTGAGCTTAAAGATCTTACAGATTGGTATCATCAATAAAGCGGGCACCAACACCGCGACCAAAGAGGCGGTGATGAGTGGCAGTTGTTCGGTGTCGAGAGGCATGGTGGTCAGCGAGGCAAACACTAGCGCAGGAATACACACATCCATGTTGATGCGATTGATCGGTTTGAAATCGGGCTTGAGCCAACGACCCACCGCAAAGCCAGCACTGGCTAAAGCAAAAACGGGAAACAGAATGCTGACGACCTGTTCGAACATAGAATTCCTTTCTAGATTGAGTGCTTCCATTTAGCTGAGAAACGAATGTTTTAGAGAGACGCTAAAGTGAAGTATGAAGTCGATATGTATAAACATTAACCTATCAATATAATGACTTGGCGTCACCGAAGATCGTTGTTTGTGAACGGTTAATTTATATTTCTTTGAATGAAGCACAAAAAAGACCAGTGGCATCAGCAACTGGTCTTTCAAGGCTAGATAAATCTGGACGGATTTTTAATTAACGACGGCTGTCGCTGTCTAGCGATTGTTACTCGGTTTTCAGTCTAGCTAACGAGCTTTTGATAATCTTTGAAATTCACATCGTAGGCTTTCTCGCCGTAGATGTAAGTCTCGCTGACGGTTCTGTCGTCACCCAGGCTCATCAATACAAATAGCTTCTCTTCAAGCTTGGTCGCTTGTTCCATTCTAAAGCGCATCAATTGTGTGGCGTGTAAGTCCAACACCACGAAATCGGCTTCTTTTCCTACTTCCAAGTTGCCAATCTTGTCTTCTAAATGCAGTGAACGTGCACCACCTAATGTGGCTAAGAATAGCGACTTAGCTGGGTGCAATTTCTTATGTTGAAGCTGCATGATCTTATAGGCTTCACTCATGGTTTGTAGGATTGAGAAGCTAGTGCCTGCGCCGACATCAGTCCCCACGCCGACACGAATACCGTGATCTTCCATCTCTGGTAATCGGAACAACCCCGAGCCTAAGAAAAGGTTAGAAGTTGGGCAGAAGGCGATGGCAGATTCAGTATCGGCAAGGCGTTTACATTCACAATCAGAAAGGTGAATACCATGAGCAAATACCGAACGTTTGTGAAGTAGTCCGTAATGGTCATATACATCTAGGTAACTGTCGCGCTCTGGGAACAGCGATTTCACCCACTCGATCTCTTTCTCGTTTTCAGAAAGGTGAGTGTGCATGTACACGTCTGGATATTCTTCTAGCAGTTTACCTACAGTAGCAAGTTGCTCTGGTGTGCTGGTTGGCGCAAAGCGAGGTGTCACTGCGTAAAGCAAACGGCTACGGTTATGCCATTTTTCAATCAGTTCCTTGGAATCAGCATAGCCAGATTCTGGTGTGTCGGTGAGGTAATCAGGCGCATTGCGATCCATCAAGACCTTACCGGCGATCATTCGTAGATTACGCTTCTCAGCTTCTTCAAAGAATACGTTGACGGACTCTTTGTGTACGGTACCAAACACCAGTGCCGTGGTGGTGCCGTTGCTTGCCAATTCGTCTAGAAATAGCTTTGCCACTTTGTGTGCATAAACTGGGTTTTTGAAGCGTTTTTCTTCTGGGAAGGTGTAGTTTTCTAACCAATCAAGAAGCTGCTCACCGTAAGACGCGATCATCCCTGTTTGAGGGTAGTGGATGTGCGTATCAATAAAGCCAGAGGTGATCAGCTTGTCTTTGTATTCTTTTACTTCGAGTGTTTTAGGTTGGCGAGCTAATACCTCGTCGGCATGCCCTAGGTCGACGACATGGCCGTTCTCAACCACTAAAACACCGTCTTCAAAATAGTCGTAAGACTCATCGATACCGACATCTTTTGGGTCGGCGACGCTGTGTAAAATGCTGGCGCGATAAGCTTTGCGTTGCGTTGTCATGTTTACTTCCTTTTAATGACTTCAGCGACGTTATGGCCACTGAAGCTTTGCGACTTTTATTAGGCGATCTTCTCTTCCAATGGTGGTTCGCCTACGTCGCTTGGTTGACTGTGTTGATCGGTCAAATCCTGATTTCGATATTGTTTGGTTGGGCGCTTTTGTTCAAGTGCTTGGCCTTGATAGTGTGCGATCAGTTCACCGGCAACCGATACTGCGATTTCCGCAGGATGTTTGCCATTCACCGCACTAATACCAATCGGGCAAAGCATGGTTTCAATTTGTTCTTGGCTATAGCCGCGCTGCTCTAAGCGGAAATCGAACTTCTTGCGCTTAGTGAGCGATCCAATCATGCCAAAGTAACGGCTGTCTTCACGGTCGATAATGGCTTTGGTTAGGTCAAAATCGAGCTGGTGGTTGTGCGTCATCACTAGGTAATAGCTGTTCGGTGGCATGTGTTTCACTTCGCCAACCGGATCGTCTGAGACAAGCTTCTTCACACCGTGTGGTAGCGCTTCAGGGAATACTTCTTCGCGTTCATCAATCCAGGTCACGCGGAAGGGTAGGGTCGCCACAATGTGCAGCAGCGCTTTGGCAACATGACCTGCGCCAAACAGCACAAGATGGTTCTGCTGAGTGCCAATCGGTTCAAAGCTTAACGTTGCCATTCCACCACAACATTGGCCTAAGCGAGCGCCTAGGTTGAAGCGTTCTACTTTGAGTGATTTCTCGCTGGCAATCAGCATCTCACGCGCCATTTTAGTGGCCACATGTTCAAGGTGACCACCACCAATCGTAGCGATGATTCGGTCACGAGTGACAAGCATTTTGGTACCCGCATCGCGTGGAACGGAACCTCTGTCTTCAAGAACCGTCACCATCACACATGGTTCGTAGTTCTCTTCCAGTTTTGCCAGTTCGTGAATCCAATTATCCTTAAACATATGTCCTCCTAAATCCCTTCTATGCTTCCTAAGCTATTTATAGGTGCTCTAAGCTATTTATTGCGCCCTAAGCGGTCTATATAAACCGAGCCCTAAGCCGTTTCTGATTGAGCATCGACCGAAGTCGGAGCCGTTTCAGTGACTTCCTGAATCGCCATCAGAATACGTTCTGGCGTTGCAGGTGTGTTGAGCTTAGGAATCGCGCCATCGACGGCGACATAGCTGATTGCGTCTTTCAGTGCGCTCCATACCGACATACCCAACATGAAAGGCGGTTCACCCACGGCTTTCGAGTTGAAGACGGTGTCTTCTGGGTTGTTACGGTTTTCTAAAAGATGCGTTCTGAAATCAATTGGCATATCAGCAATCGCTGGGATCTTGTAACTCGCAGGACCATTGGTCATCAAGCGGCCTTGCTGGTTCCAAACCAACTCTTCCGTGGTTAACCAACCGACACCTTGCACAAAGCCACCTTCGACTTGGCCGATATCAATTGCTGGGTTCAGTGAAGCGCCCACGTCATGCAAAATATCGACGCGCAGGATCTTGTTTTCACCGGTTAACGTATCGACGATAACCTCTGAGCAAGAGGCACCATACGCGTAGTAGTAGAACGGGCGACCGCGTGCTTTCTCGTGATCGTAATAGATCTTCGGAGTGCGGTAGAAACCAGTGCTCGATAGCGATATTTGGTTAAACCAAGCCAGTTCAACAAACGAGTTGAAGGTCATGATCTCGTCGCGGATCTGCACCATGCCGTTCTTAAATATCACCTCTTCAGGCCACACTTTGAAGTGCGAAGAAGCGAAGTCAATCAGGCGCTGCTTAATGGTCATTGCGGCGTTTTGCGCGGCCTTACCGTTGAGGTCGGTGCCCGATGAGGCTGCGGTTGGTGATGTGTTCGGAACTTTGTCTGTGTTTGTAGCGGTGATCTGGATACGTTCGACATCGACTTGGAACTCCTGTGCAACGATTTGTGCCACTTTGATGTTCAAGCCTTGCCCCATTTCCGTACCACCGTGATTCAAATGAATACTGCCATCGGTGTAGATATGGATGAGCGCACCTGCTTGGTTCAAGAAAGTCGCAGTAAACGAGATGCCGAATTTCACTGGTGTGATCGCAAGGCCTTTCTTCAAGATAGGGCTCTGCTTGTTGAACTCAGCGATTTCTTTACGACGTGCGTGATAGTCACTGCTGCGTTCAAGCTGTTCGGTTATCTCAGGTAAAAAGTTGTCTTCAACGGTTTGGTAGTAATGGGTCACGTTACGGCCTTCTTCGCCGTAGTAGTTCGCCTTACGTACTTCCAAAGGATCTTTTTTCAGGTAACGCGCAATCTCGTCCATGATGTGCTCGATGGTCATCATGCCTTGCGGGCCACCAAAGCCACGGTAAGCGGTATTCGATGCCGTGTTGGTTTTGCATCGGTGACCGACCACAGTTGCATCACCTAGGTAATAGGCGTTGTCTGAGTGGAACATTGCGCGGTCGACAATAGAACTTGATAAGTCTGGTGAGTAGCCACAGTTACCTGCAACGGTAATGTCGGCACCTTGAATCACGCCATTGTCGTCAAAACCGATGGTGTATTGGTTGTAGAACGGGTGGCGTTTACCGGTTTGCTGCATGTCTTCATTGCGCAGCAAACGCATTTTGGTTGGACGACCGGTGAGGTGAGCAATCACCGCGGCCATACATGCTGGAGAGGCTGCTTGAGTCTCTTTACCACCGAAACCACCACCCATACGACGCATATCAATCACGACTTTGTGCATCGGTACGCCAATCACTTCCGCAACCAGTTTTTGAACTTCGGTCGGGTTCTGTGTAGAGGTGTAGACGATCATGCCGCCATCTTCAGTGGGCATCACGCTACTGATTTGAGTTTCTAGGTAGAAGTGTTCTTGTCCGCCGATCTCAAGGTCGCCAGAGATCACGTGTTTTGCTTTTGCCAGTGCGGCTTTCGAGTTACCACGCTGTTGAGTGTGGCTTTCTGTTACGAAGTGCTCTTTCTCTAGCGCTTCTTTTACATCAAGAATCGCGGGTAGTTCTTCGTATTCAATAATGGCTGCATGTGCGGCTTTACGTGCCGTTTCCAAATCGTTGGCAGCCACGGCAATCACAGGTTGGCCGTAGTATTCTACTTTGCCATCAGCAAGCAGTGGGTCACCCGGTAGGATAGCGCCGATATCTAGCTCACCCGGTACGTCTTTGGCTTGAATGGCAATCGCCACGCCTTCGAATTCGTAACACGGTGATAAATCTATCTTGGTGATGTTGGCGTGTGCTTGCGTGCTCAGGCGTGCGTATACATGCAGCTGATTTGGGAACTCTAGGCGGTCATCAATGTATACCGCTTCGCCCGTGACTTGCTTGGCTGCACTGTCGTGTTTAACGCTTTTACCTACGCCAGTTTTTAGGTCTTGTTTTGCAATGGTAACCATCTCTTCGTGGGTCATCGCATTGCTCTTGTGAACAGAGGAATTTGATTTAGACATAAGACGTTACCCTTGTTTCGATTTGGTTGTTTTTGTTCTGTTGTTCAATGAAGTAGCGACGCAGCATGTTGGCCGCCGACAATGAACGGTATTCTTGGCTTGCACGGAAATCAGATAGCGGCTCAAAGTCGTTATACAGTTCCTGCATCGCTAACTTAATATTAGCGTCTGTCCACGGTTTGCCTAATAACGTATTTTCACAACGAGTTGCACGCTTAGGCGTTGCTGCCATACCGCCCAAAGCGATACGAGCGTAAGAAACCTTGCCATCTTCAATTTGAATATCAAACGCACCACACACCGCAGAGATGTCGTCGTCTAAACGTTTAGACAGTTTGTAAGCTCGGAAGCTATCGTTGCTTGGCTTAGGAATGATGATCTGTTCAATGAACTCACTCTCTTTCTGCGCCGTCACTTTGTAGCTGATGAAGTAATCTTCAATCGGCATGGTGCGTGACTCGTCGCCACAACGAAGTTTGATCTTCGCGTTCAGGGCAATCAGCAGAGGAGGGGTGTCACCGATAGGTGAAGCATTGGCTACATTGCCGCCGATGGTGCCTTGGTTACGCACTTGCAGTGAAGCAAAGCGATGCAGCAGTTCACCAAAATCTGGGTAGTGTTTTTTCAGTAGTGCGTAAGAGTCACTGATAGGCAGGTTGGCACCAATGATTAAATCGGTGTCGGTCTCTTCACATACCTTCATATCTTCAACAAGGTTTACGCTGATCAGCGTTTCAATCTCACGATGGAATTGCGTCACTTCCAGCGCTAAATCCGTACCGCCAGCAACCAGCTTAGCGTTCGGGTGGGCTTGAAAAAGCTTGGCCAGCTCATCAGTGCTTTTCGGGGAAAAAGCGGTGAGGTGACCAAGGCGTAAGTTAGCCTCAGTGTCTTGAATGCTTTCTAGCTTCTTGATGGTGTTGCGTTCAAGTTCAGCAAATTGGTCGATCAAAGGTTGGTCTGTCGAAAGCGACATCGCAGCATCAACAATTGGTCGGTAGCCAGTACAGCGACATAGGTTACCTGCCAGCGATTCCATGACGTCTTCTTTACTCGCATCGGGTTTGTTCTTGCCTAGCGCAAACATCGACATGATGAAGCCAGGTGTGCAGTAACCACACTGTGAACCGTGAAAATCCACCACCGCTTTCTGCACTGGGTGCAAAGAGCGATCTCGGTTTTGTAGATCTTCTACTGTGATCAGTTGCTTTCCATGCAGCGCTGAAACGAACGTCAGGCAAGAGTTCACCGAGCGGTATTGCAGCTGCCCATCAACCACTTCACCCAGAACTACGGTACATGCACCACAGTCGCCCGACCCACAACCTTCTTTGGTACCGGTTTTATTAACCTTGGTACGAAGGTAGTTGAGCACTGTCATATTTGGCGACAGATTATCTTCACGTCTTATTTCCTGATTGAGCAAAAAAGTAATCAAGAGACCTCCTTGTAAATCGACATATTTCCATGTGTATTCTTTTTGACTTCTAGGTCAATAATTATCCATCCTGACCCTGCGGTCAACTATTTATTTACAAAAATGCAACAAATAGTCTTTTGTGGAGATTGTGTACAATTTTATTTTAACTTTAGTTGCTTGTTTTATAAGGGGTTGAATTAAAGGCGAACAGTTTTATGGTGTGAATGAATTGATAGCTATGTATACAAGATAAAGGAGGGGCTTATGGCACTGTTGGAAGTGATTCTATAGAGGCTAAGATCGTTGTTGAGGGCAGAATAGACAGTATTTTTAGATGGATGTGAGTCGATCGTCGTATTTGTTTTTAGAGGAGAGGGCATAAAAAAGAGAAGTAAACACTAAGGCTTACTTCTCTCCTGTTTTGTTAACAAAAAGTTGTTAACAAAAAGCTGTTAGCGGATGGTTATTAAGCGCTTGTTGAATCTTCTATGACTTGCTCTTAAGCAGATCTGAGAACACGACATGCAGATCACTAGAAGCTGTACTGCTGTCTAGGTTGAGCTTCGAACGAATATGGCTTAGGTGTTCTTGCATCAACTCGACGGCTTGTTGTTCATTGCCTGACTCTATCGCATCCAGTAAGCCTGAGTGTTCATCTAGAGAACAGTTCGAGTGGTTGCCCGTTTCGTACTGAGCGATCAGCAGTGAAGTTTGCGATACCAAGCTGCGTTGGAAAGCCAGCAGTGGCGCGTTCTCTGCCATTTCAGCCAATTTGATGTGGAACTCACCAGACAAACGTAGGCCAGAGCCGTAATCGCCTTGGTCGAAAGCACAGTTCTCTTTCGCGACTAATTTTCTGCATTCTTCTATTTGAGCTTTGGTTGCGTTTTTCACCGCCAGCTCAGTGATAGCAATTTCCATCACTTCACGTGCTTTAAAGATTTGTTTGGCTTCGTCAACCGTTGGCGCAGCAATCACGGCTCCTCGGTTAGGACGGATCACCACAACTTGTTCTAAAGAAAGACGCAGTAAGGCACGGCGGATAATGGTGCGGCTAACGCTAAAGATTTCTGCTAACGCTTCTTCGCTTAATTTGGTGGCTGGTGGCAGCCTTTGTTCTAGTATCGCGTCGAAGATATGGCAGTAAACAACATCGTCTTGAGTCTGGCCTGTTACTTTTGTTTTTACACCTTTGGAGACAGAATTTTTGAGAGCTGTCATAGAGATAAGGACCCTTGTTTAGTCGAGTTGGGTTGGCCGAGAATAATTCATGAGTATTACTCTATATTGTATACATTTATCTATACAATGCCACTGGATGAAAGTGCGATGCACGCTTATTTGTTAATGACTTATAACATTTAGTTTGCAGGGAACTGTGTGCAATCTTGAGCTTTAAGTCATTCGCCCTAAAACTAGACGCGATTATCGCCGCAGCTGTACGCCACGATCTGGCTGATTTCGCTCAGGCTACGACCTGACTGTTGCTGCCATTCGTTGAAGGCTTTACCCGCTGCCAGTTGTGCTCGCTTGGTGTTACGACCGCTATCAACCACGTCTGTGCTGCGTAGGTGTGCTTCAACATCTGATGACAAGATGAAGGTATCTTTACCCATTTGGCGCAGAGTGTAGGCACCAGTGTTACCGCCTAATCGCTTGCCGTGTTTCTTCAGATAATCCCAAAGTTCAGTGATACGTTCTGATGGCCAGTCGGCAACCATTTGTGAGAAGGAATCCGCCTCACGCTTAGCATTGTGGATCATGGTGGCATTGGCAGGGATGGTCATCACCTTAGTGAGGTGGCGAATAATGCGCGGGTCTTGCGCTTTTTGTTCCCACATTTCATTCGGCAGCATCAGCATTTTTTCGATATTGAATTCAAAGAACACTTCTTCAAATTGCGGCCATTTCTTCCTCACTACATTCCATGAAATACCACACTGGAATACTTTTTCAGTAAAGGCGGCTAGCCAACGATCGTCGGTGATTTGTGATAGCTCAGCTTGTGAAAGGGGCGCACGAACAATCTTTTCGAGCTCGGCAGCTCCACCTTTACGGTGAGCAGCACGTTGATAAATAGTGTCGAATTTTTCTTGGGTCATTGGAGGTTCCAAACTAAAGCGATTCTTTATGATATGGGGACTAATTTCTATATGAAAAGGAGCTTAAGCTTCTGTCGCCAATTGAGCGAGAAAGCCACGCATGTAGTCGGTGCGCTTGTTGGCTTCTAACTTAGCGGATTCTGTATTCATGGTTTCAGCGAGCTTAAACAGCTTCACGTAGAAGTGGTCGACGCTGTAATGCTTGTCATCTAAGTCACGATGTTCAGCGAACGGGTCTTCGTGGTTATACAGCTCGGCATTAAAGCTCTGACCCACATACAAGCAGCGAGCGATGCCAATTGCTCCGAGCGAATCAAGGCGATCGGCATCTTGGACTATCTGAGCTTCTAAGGTTTCAGGTGTGATGTTGGCGCTGTAGCTGTGCGTGACAATGGCATGATGGATCTCATCAAGATAGGACGCGGGATAGTCGATAGATTTGAGGAAAGAGATCGCCTTGTCTGCTGCCATTTGCGAGCTTTTGGCTCTGTCTGGGTGGTTCTTGGGAAAGGTGAAACAATCATGAAGGTAAGCGGCGGGTAAAACGACTTCAAGCTTAGCCTGTTCTTGAGCACACAAAGCCTTAGCGGTTTTGACTACGCGCTTAATGTGGCTAATGTCGTGTGCTGCATCTTGTGTCATTTCTCGTTGTGCAAAATCAAGCAGTTGGTCTTCAAACTTTTCCTTCACGCGTCTCTTTCTCCCTATGTAGACGTTAGCAATCTTGTTGATCACCTAGCATTTATTTCACATCGACTTTAACAGTTTCAAGCGCGAGTTTTTATCTTTTATAAAAGGAATACCAACAAAAAAACCGACTCTGTGAGTCGGCTTAATAGAGGGGCTTGTCTACGTTGATAAAAGCATTATCAACGGCAGTCAGAGCTTAAGCTGCAGCTTGTTGAAGCTGTGCTAGCACATCATGCAGAGAAGGGCTGATGGTGTGTCCAAGCGCTTTCACTTCGTCACATGGCTCTACTAAATCAGGGATCTGGAAGCTGATCATGTTGGCTGCCATAGAAGCGCGAATTCCGTTGTTCGAATCTTCGAACGCTAGGCAGGTTTCAGGTGCAACACCTAAGCGTTCTGCCGCGAGTAAGTAGATCTCTGGGTGAGGCTTGCCGTGAGTCACTTCGCAGCCTGTGCTTAATGAGGTGAAGTACGAATCTAGGCCAGCCAGCTCAAGCTTCTTCTTTGCGATATCAAGCTGAGTGGAGGTCGCCACCGCGATTGGAATGTCATTCGATTTTAGCCATTCAAGCAGCTCAATCACGCCATCTTTTACTGGGATTGCTTGGTTTTTAACAATTGCACTGTAGCGGGTGCGCCATTCATTATTCAGCGCTGGGTAATCTAACCCTTCACCGTAACCATTTCGAAAAATCTGTTCGATGGTTTTTGCGTTACAACCAATGATGCCTAGGTAGACATCTTGCAAAAACGGAACACCTTGCGCGTGACATGCTTCTTCAAAAACCTGCATACAAAGTCGCTCGGTGTCGAGCAGCAGCCCATCCATATCAAAAATAGCAGCTTGAAAATTCATATCCGTGGTTCTTAATGTGTTGTCATCGTGAGGGCGGGTATTTTGACATAGTGTCTAGTGATAGGCGAGTCAACGTTCAGTAAGAATATATCCAATCGGCTCGGCAATATGCTTCTGCATGACTTTAAATGTGATTGATTGTGGTTGAAATAATATCGTTCAGTTATGAGCCTTGTGTTTTATAGGCCATCCAGATCTAACAGAAACAATTATGATTATTCCACATAACAAATCTAGCTTGTGCGTCTGGCTTCTTATTACATTTCATAAACTTACAGGTCGGTTTACGTGACCATAATCTTATAAAAAACAATTACCGGGAGCCTGCAATCATAGTGTGACCAAGCAATAAGTAAATGGCTGAGCTTAGGGAGAAAATAACATTAGTCCACATTTTTAGCAGGGTTGCTTATGTTGTATTTTGAGTTTCTATTTTTATTAGTCGTCCTTTATATCGGATCTCGGTATGGCGGTATTGGCTTAGGTGTTGTTTCTGGTATTGGTTTGGTTATCGAGGTGTTTGTCTTCAAGATGCCACCAACGTCTCCACCTGTCACCGTGATGCTGATCATCCTCGCCGTTGTTACTTGTGCTTCGATTCTCGAAGCGGCAGGTGGTTTGAAATACATGCTGCAAGTGGCGGAAAGGGTGCTTAGAAAGAACCCGAAACGCGTTACCCTGATAGCTCCGTTCGTGACTTACTCGATGACTTTCTTATTGGGTACTGGCCACGCGGTTTACTCCATCATGCCGATCATTGGCGATGTCGCACTGAAGAACGGGATTCGTCCTGAGCGCCCAATGGCGGCGGCGTCTGTAGCGTCTCAACTGGCTATTACTGCCTCGCCAATTTCAGCTGCTGTGGTGTATTACCTCGCGCAGCTTTCTGATATTCAACATTCTATTACTCTGCTTTCTATTTTGATGGTGACGGTGCCTGCAACGTTGTTTGGTACGTTCTTACTTTCTTTGTATAGCTTGAAACGCGGTAAAGAGCTGAACGATGATCCTGAATACCAAGCGCGTCTAAAAGATCCTGAGTGGAAAAAGCGTATCGAAAGCACCACAGCAACGTCTTTGGATGAAGTACTGCCAACTTCGGCTCGCAATGCGGTATTGATTTTCCTATTGTCGATTGTCGTGATTGTTATCGTGGCGATGGTGCCTGAGATCAGAACTATCGTAGACGGCGACAAGCCAATCAAGATGTCGGTGATCATCCAAATGATGATGCTCTGTTTCGGCGGTATCATCTTGCTGGCAACCAAAACTGATCCGCGAGATGTGCCAAACGGTGTGGTATTCAAATCGGGAATGGTGGCAGCGATTGCGATCTTCGGTATCGCTTGGATGTCGGATACTTACTTCCAATACGCAATGCCTCAGTTCAAATCTGGCATCGTGGAAATGGTGACCAACTACCCATGGACGTTTGCGCTAGCGCTATTCATCGTATCGGTTGTGGTGAACTCGCAAGCCGCTACTGCACGTATGATGCTACCGGTTGGCCTTGGCTTAGGATTAGACCCAGCCTTGTTGATCGGCTTAATGCCAGCGGTTTACGGCTACTTCTTCATCCCGAACTACCCATCAGATATCGCAACGGTTAACTTCGATGTGTCTGGTACCACTAAGATTGGTAAGTGGTACTTCAACCACTCATTCATGTCGGTGGGTTTAATCGGTGTCGTGGGCGCATGTTGTTTAGGCTACGCTCTGGCACAGATTTTTATCGCTTAATGTATTAGCTTTCTTTGAGATAGCTAAGACAACAAACAAAAACAGCGCCTAAATTGGCGCTGTTTTGTTTTAACAGGTTTCGTTTATTAGCTTTTAGGAGAGCTATTAACGTGGCTCAAAAGCCAAAGACTGAATCGCTTCTTCAATCGTTAGGAAGTGGATCTTCATCAGGCACACTTCAGCTTTCTGGAACTCGTGGTTTCGAATCAGTTTAGTCACGCTTTCAACCGAATACTGCTCAGCTCGTTTAGCTAAACCCAGTTGGTTTGAGTTTGATTGTAGCGAGTAGCTGTCGCCAACTGAATCGATGAGGTAATCATCTTCGCCCAAGATCATATCTGAGCATTCCACCTGGAAATCTTGTTCTGACGCGACGTAAATAAGCTCATCATCACCGTCGAGTTTTACCAAAGATGGCCAACTGATCATTGCTGCCCTTTCTATGTGCTGCTTACTGCTTTTAATAGTGGTGACGACAAGCAATTATATAAAAGTTATCGTCATCTGCTTTATACACTAATCGATTCTTGTCATCGATTCGTCTTGACCAAAAGCTAGACAGGTTGCCGACTAGTGGCTCCGGCTTTCCAATCCCTTCAAAGGGCGTTCTTTTGGCGGCTTCAATCAACTTATTTAGTTTCTTGAGCGTTTTCTTGTCTTGGGTTTGCCAGTATAGGTAATCTTCCCAAGCATTATCTGTAAATACAATCTTTCGATCATTCGTCATTATTCAATTCTCGAACGGTTGTATTTCCGGCTTCGAGTTGAGCAATGGATTCAGCTAATCTTTCAGCGTTTTTAGGCGAGCTCATTAGGTACAAGGTTTCTTGCATTGAATTAAAATGGTCAAGAGACATTACCACGGCATCTTCTGAATCTCGTCTGGTTATTACCGTAACATCAGAATCGTCTACCACTCTATCGAGCACAGACTTAAGGCTATTTCTTGCCTCAGTAAAAGAAACAATATTCATCACTTATTTACCCTGTTGTTTTTGGATATGTTTAATCTTTCAATATACACAGAATAGTTAATCATTCATGAATTAACTATTATACATGTTTCGCTTGTTGTACATGTTATCTCAGAGATTACACATGATCAACTTATGGTACATGTCACTCACTGTAAATCTGCAGAGTGTTACTGACTCAAAATGCTATTTACTTAAAGATCGGCCCAACGGCACGAAGTAACCTTGCAGCGCTTGATAAATCTCTTTGCGATGCGTGAGATCTGGATAGAGAGGGAACATATCCGGTTTGGTCGTGCCATCGACTAAGTAAGAATTCTCGATATCTGAGCAGGATTCAATCGTAGCTTCAAAGGCACGAGCCATCATTTCTGTTGGCAATGAGAAGTAACGAGCCGACGTTGCCTTGTCGGCAATGACACTGCGTGCCACGTAATCGTGTTTGTCCAAGTTATTGTCGCTAAGCAATGTGGCGTCAAACACAGACATCAAACTTTCATTTAATGGATGAGGTCGCACCTTTCTATCGTGTAACCAACAGTCACTGGCGAACAAGATTTGCTTGCGAGGACCGGATGTGTCACCAATCTCAAACGCTTTCTCAGCGATATAATGGTCAAATGCATGCCAAAACTCGTGTGCGAGCGCGCCAGCTCCGGCATTCTTAGCAAGAGCTAATTCTCTCTGGTTCGGGGCGTAGTGTGCTTGTACGCCTTTTCTTCCGCCACTGCCGAAAGCTAAGCCTAATGTGCCGCGAAGGCCAATTGCTTCTGGTGGCAAAGCCAGGATGTAAGCCAAGTCGGCTAACGAGTCGAATATCAGATTCGCGGCTAGCTCTTTCTCTTCTTTCGTTACCCAAGCGCCCACACGAATGCTGCCCATACCGAAGGTCTGTTTGATGTCCATGAATGACACCTGATCGCCATGTCGGTAGTCTGGGCCTTTGCGCGTTTTGTATTTAAAGTGGGTTAACTTCAAAGGGGTCCTTGGAAACAGACGTAAGAATGAATAGTGTGCTCAGTGAGATGCGCCTGTGTGAGATGCATCTCTTGGAATTAAAGGACGTTAGCACTTTTGATAGCAAATTGCCGAACAAAATTAGTTTAGATTGAGTTCGAAAGCTTCCCATGAAGTTGGGTTACCTTCACGAGTGAGTGGAAAGAGTGGCTGTTGTGGTTTTGCATAGCTTAATCGGTGCAGTCTTTGAGTTACGTGGTAGCTATCAAGCCCTGATACCGTGACCAAATCCAACGCTTCTAAATCAAGGTAGCCATCCGGCATCACGGCGCGTTTGGGTGCGTGAATCGTTATAACTTCACCGATCAACATTTGCGTTTGATTGCTTTCGATTGTTATCTGTTCTTTGAACGCTAACCCTATCTTTAAACTGCTCTCCAAGACGAAGGGAGCGGGGAATGTGTCGTCATAATAGGCCGTTAAGCCGACCGCGTTGAATTCTGAGACTGGTTTAGGGTAGCGAGCCGAGGTTTGATGGGCCTTTTTAACAAAGTCAGCACCAATGCTGTTAACGGTGAAGTACTTAGTTTCTAGGATGTTTTCTAGCGTATGACGTCGGCTTTTATCTGGGCGAACAATAAAACCAAGCAGCGCGGGATCAGACCCTAGGTGAATGACAGAGCTCACTATCGCAAGGTTTTCAAGCCCCTGTTTATCACAAGTACCAATTAGGTTGGCGCTTTTAAATCCAGATAGGGAGTTAACCAAACGAATGCGGTGGCGCGGGTTCATTGTTTGGATATCTTGTTTAGAAAGGGTCATGTCCTTCATATCTTCTCTTCTTCTCATTTATTGTTATCTTCGAGCATGCTCACTAACGGACTTATATGTACGAAGAATCCGCTTTTATCGATCAAAGAGCGCTTATTGGCCGTGGGCAGTTTGTCTCTTTTATCTCTGCTACAGCACAATGAACGAGATCCTTTGCATAGATTTACGTACGTTGACGTCCCTTTACATCACAGGAGCTAAAGTAATGATGTCGTCTTTATGAGTGTTAACAAATGAAAACAGTCCGCAATATCATTTGGGCAATGATTGCCACAATGTCAGCCTTTTGGTTTGCGATGGAACCGCAATTATTCGCTTCAAGCGATGTCTTTGAATGGCGCTCAGCCATGATTCAGTACTCAGGTATTTTGTCTCTGGTGTTAATGTCCATCACAATGATCTTGGCGATGCGTTTGCCTATGGTTGAGAATTGGCTGAAAGGTATGGATAAAGCATATCGAGTCCATAAATGGCTCGGTATCGGTGGTGTTGCACTGGGTGTGACACACTGGTTGTGGTACCAAATACCTAAGTCATTGGTGGTGTCTGGTGTGTTAGATAAGCCTGTTCGACACGATGGTTCAGGGCCGCAAGCTGTTTTGACTGGATGGGAGTTATGGGTCAATGAATTACGCGGTATTGCTCAGAGTATTGGCGAGTGGGGCTTCTACTTGTTGCTCATTTTACTGGTGGCGTCACTATGGGCGGCAGTGAAGTACAAACCGTTTAAATTGTCGCACCGTCTGATGTCGGTTGCGTACCTGTTTATCGCTTTCCACTCAGTAATCCTGCTTAAACGAGCGTATTGGGGAGAACCTATTTATTATCTAACTGTGGCATTTGCTTTGGCTGGGTCTATCGCAGCGATTTACAGTTTGTTGGGCTTGGTTGGGCGTCGTAATCGTCACTCAGCGACGATTATCTCGACTCGCTATTTTCCACAAGCTGAAGTGATGGAGCTGGTGTTAAAACCGGAGGCATCTTGGCAAGGTCACAAAGCTGGGCAGTTTGCGTACTTGCGTTTCGGTAATGAAGACCCGCATCCGTTTACCATTGTTTCTGGCAGTGATGATCCAGAGCTGCGCTTTTTGATCAAAGAGCTGGGTGATTTTACTAATGGCCTATATG
The DNA here is from genome assembly GCF_041470825.1 of Vibrio sp. 10N.261.55.A10. Taxonomy (NCBI): domain Bacteria; kingdom Pseudomonadati; phylum Pseudomonadota; class Gammaproteobacteria; order Vibrionales; family Vibrionaceae; genus Vibrio; species Vibrio sp. 10N.261.55.A10. The sequence goes on from NZ_JBFRNC010000052.1 coordinate 63,083, forward strand.
AACGAGTGAAAGCGGGCGATGCGGTTACGGTTGAAGGACCCTATGGTCGACTTTATTTTGACCTAAGCAAGCCACAAATTTGGATTGCTGGTGGTGTCGGGATAGCGTCGTTTTTTGCAACACTTGAAGCGCTCAAAACAGAACGAGATCATCCTCGTATTCAACTGTTTTATTGTACTCGCGGTGTTGATAAGCAATTAATCGATGAGTTGTGGCACCTAGCACACGCGGTTGGTGTGAAGTTGACCGTGATAGATACCTTGCACTCACCGCGGCTAAACGCCGGAAGAATTGTCAATCAATGTGGCGACCTCAACGAGTACGAGATGTATTTCTGCGGGCCGGAGTTGTTCTCTACATCACTGAAAAAAGAATTAGACACCTATCAATTTGATATTGAAAAGCACTACCACGAAGAGCTGTTTGTGATGCGTTAAAGCCAACTATTGGAGCTTTGATTGTTAAATTAGTCAATCGGCACAGTGTAAAAAGGCGTAAAGTCACTCAATTTGTTATTGCAGCGGTTTGCTATTGAGCGATACCATATAGGGCTGTTTCTTTGGTAAAGATGTAATTATGTCAGATGAAAAACTCGCACTCGAATGGATGCGCCAACAAGCTCATAAAGTTGACCCATACGTTATCGATCCATCGTTTGATGAATGCGTTGAGTTGCTTGATCCTGCCTTCAAGAAAGGCAAGAGTGTTGCTCAACTCAAGTATCTGTTATCAGAAGCAGATCGCCGAGCGGGCGCGGCAGAACGTAAGCATGCGGCTTTAAAATACGCCAAAGAGAAAAGCCCAAATGCTGGTCAAATCTTGCGACTGCAAAGCAAGCTTCAACAAGTTCAGTTGGCTCTCAAGCTTGCCACTGGCGATAACAATATGACCATATCTCAGTTCTGTTCAGAGTATGACGTGACTAAGCGTGACGGCAATACGGCATGGAATGAAAAGTTGGTGGAGCAGGGGAAGAGAAAGTAGTCTTTTAAACGCTTTATTCTTCTATAAACTGTCACGTTAGTTAATGTCATACACTTTTCAAAAAACGACCTATTGTTATCAATGAACGCCTTTCTAAAGCCTGAAAAATCGCTTCTCAGGCTTTAATTTTTATAGCCAACCTGTTGCATTTTTTAGCGCCTTTCCTAATTCTCGTACTGGATTTTCTCTCTATTTTTCTGAGATATCTAATGTGCGCGATACACTATTTTTCGCCCATTAATCAATTTCACTTGTGACAAAGTTATCAGAATTATGCATTTTCGGTAACGTTCCCGAAATTATCGATCTATCATCCACTCAGATACAAAAGTGAAGTAATCAACACGACTGATTTCTATTTCTTCTTCGATATAGAGCTTATACATTAAAAGTATAAGCCGAAATGTGCTTACGAATTATTTTGGGAACGTTTGCAGATAATCCAAAACAATTAACGTGAGAACATCAGAATGAAACGACACATTTTAGCGGTTGCTGTAACAATGGGGCTAATGACTACATCGGTATTAGCAAGTGAAGACGTTGCAGCATTAGAGCAACGTATTAATGAATTAGAACAAAGGGTTGCACAAACAGAGCAGGTCTCTACCGAGGCCAATGAAAAGGCTTCTTCGTTTGAGTTTCACGGCTATGCTCGCTCTGGGTTATTGATCAACGACGACCTAAACGGCGCGACAGGTACTGGTCCTTACATGACAGCGGCGGGTGCCATTGGAGCTCCAATTGGACGTCTTGGTGTTGAAGATGATCATTACGTTGAAGCGAACTTGATTCATAAGCGATTTGCAGACGATGGCTCTAGTGCTTTGTTTCGCATCATGTTGGCCGACAGTACTGAGACAAATAACGAGTGGACTGCCAGCGAAAGCCAGTTGAATGTGCGACAAGTGTATTCAGAACTGAACCGTCTGAGCATGTTCTCTGAATCTGAAGCGTTTTCTGAAGCAACGTTTTGGGCGGGTAAACGATTCGATCGCGACAACTTTGATATTCACTTTTTCGATTCGGATATTGTCTTCTTATCAGGTACTGGTGCGGGCGTTTATGACGTTCAGATGAGCGACAACTGGAAAGCGAATTTCTCTATTTATGGCCGAGATTTTGGTGAGATTGATAGCTCGTCAACAGATGTAGAAAACTACATTGCAACCATGAATAACCGTATTGGCCAATGGCAAGTGATGTTGAGCGGTATGACCTCAGCAGACAACGATAGCCGCCTAAATGGCGCAGCTGAAAGCGGTGTACACGCAATGTTTGCGTACCATGGAGACAACTTCTTTGGTCTGAGCGAAGGCTTCTCTAAAACGGGTATGTTAGTGGGTAGTGGCCTAGGTGCAGAGCTAAAAGGCATCGGTTCAAATGGTGATCTACTGGATGACGCGAAAGCCGTTCGCCTGTTTAGCTACGGTGTCACTCGCATTGGCGACAACTGGCGCTTAGCACCTGCATTAATGGCAGAGCATAGCCAAGACCGTTTGAAGAAGAATGACGAGTTCACATGGGCTTCTTTAAACGTTCGATTAGCTCAAGAGTTCACAGAGAACTTTGAGATGGTTTACGAAGGTTCATTGCAATACATGGATTTAGACAACTCGACAGAGCAAGCGAGCGGCGGTTTCTACAAAGCGACAGTTGCACCAACACTCAAGCTTTCAACTAGCACTGGTTTCTTTGACCGACCAGAACTGCGTTTCGCTGTGAGCTATGTGGATTGGAGTGAAGACCTAAATGGTTACTCGATCAGCACTGAAGCAGATGCTGCAACGATGGGAGAGGGCGGCGAGGTTCTGTTTGCACTGCAGATGGAAACTTGGTTCTAATTGCTTGATATATCGTTTAGATAGAGAGTGTTACTCATGATGTGATAGTCGCATCACCAAATGCCAACCTTATCGTTTCAACTCGAAGGTTGGCATTTTTTATCTTGGGATAACCTGATCTCTGAAATAAATCGCTAGCAAGACTCTCGGTCAATAGTGGTGAAGGTCAACACCATCTTGCTCATTTCAAAGCCTTTTTTCTCAATACGGTCGAGTAGCAGCTTGGCTCCATTTTCTCCCGCTTTATCAAACGCATAGTTAAACGTAGACAGCGTTGGTGTGCATACTGAAGCGAGCTCATCGTCACCTACACCGAGCACCAATATATCCTTTCCTGGAACGAGCCCCGCTTCCTGAATGGCTCTGATCGCACCGATTGCGATACGGTCAGTGGCGCAGAATAGGCCGTCGAGCTTGGTGTGCTCCTTGAGATACTGCTTCGCCAGTTGGTAACCTGATTCTATGGTGAAGTCGCCACGGGCGTGAAATTGCAGTGTGAGGTCGTTAAATTGAAGCGATTGAGCGAAGCCTTCCGATCTCATCTTATCAACCGCAATATCATCACCTTGCACACCGATGAATCCCATATGCTTACAAGCTTTCGCTATGAGGCGATTACCCGCTTCAAACCCTACGCGAGTGTCGTCGTGCACAATGCTTGGGATGTTAAACATTGACCCGTCTTGACCAACCAATACCACGGGTACGGCAGAGCTTTGAATCGCTTTGACTAATTGGTTGTCGAGGTGGGTCGCGTACAGGATGATACCTTCAACACGCCTCTGGTTAAATATCTGAATATATTCAAGTTCTTTATGGTGTGTTTGGTGTGTGCTCGCTAATAATACATGCTTGCCCGCTTGCTCTAAGACGGCGGTTAAACCATCGACACCCTGAGAGGTGGCATGGGAAGAAACCCTAGGAACAATCACGCCAACCAGGTTGGTTTTTTGGGACTTTAAGTCTTTAGCGACTTGGTTTGGGAGATAGCCACACTCTTCAACTGCTTTACGCACCTTCACCTTGGTCGCGTCTTTTACGCCATACTCATCATTGATTACTCTTGAAACCGTCGACTTGGAAACTCCAGCGAGACGAGCGACATCATGAAGACTAGCCATTATTCATTATCCAATTGTAATTTTAGTTTTGGGATTGTTTGCAAACAGAGCATCAAATTTACCTGTTATTAGGGGATTTTAACCCTGTCTTCTTATCCTAGGGAGATAATTTGAAGATCATTCTCACACTATTGAGCAGTTATCTTTGATCATTTGTTATTTCTAGGCAAAAATTTGTTTTGCAAACGTTCCCGAAAATTCAAAAGCTCAAATGATAATCCAATGGGGTATGTAATGAATTATCCAAAAATAGCAAAAGAGCTGCTTTCTCTATTAGGTGGTAAAAGTAATATCACCGCACTCGCACACTGCGCGACTCGTCTGCGTCTTGCGGTTGCAGACCAAGATAAAATTGATGAACAGGCGATTGATAACCTAGAAGGGGTTAAGGGCCAGTTTAAAGTGGCAGGTCAATATCAGATCATCTTTGGCTCAGGCATCGTAAACCAAGTTTATGCTGAGTTGGCTAAGCTGACTGAAATGACGGAAATGTCGACCAACGATGTGGCGTCTGCAGGTGCTGACAACCAAAATATCCTGCAACGCGCGGTGAAAGGCCTGTCTGATATTTTTGTACCAATCATTCCGGCGATTGTTGCTGGTGGTTTGTTGATGGGTATCTACAACCTATTGACGGCTCAAGGCTTATTCATTGATGGCAAATCTTTAATCGACGCTAATCCGGGTTTGACCGACTTAGCAAACATGATCAATACATTTGCTAATGCTCCTTTTGTGTACTTACCTATTTTATTAGCATTTTCAGCGAGTAAGAAGTTTGGTGGTAACCCATACCTTGGCGCGGCTTTAGGTATGTTGATGGTTCACCCAGACTTGCTTAACGGCTGGGGCTTCGGTGGCGCATCAGTGTCGGGCAGCATTCCGGTTTGGAACATTTTAGGTTTCGAAATCGAGAAAGTAGGCTATCAAGGTTCAGTACTACCCGTTCTTGTTTCTGCGTTTATTCTAGCGAAAGTTGAGCTTGGGCTGCGTAAAGTTATTCCTTCGGTTCTGGATAACTTGCTAACGCCGCTATTGGCGATTTTCATAACTGGTTTGTTAACATTCACGATTGTTGGTCCATTTACTCGTGATATCGGCTTCCTGCTTGGTGACGGCCTAAATTGGTTATACAACAGTGCTGGCTTCATTGGCGGTGCGGTGTTTGGTTTGATTTATGCGCCGTTTGTTATTACTGGTATGCACCATAGCTTTATTGCTATTGAAACTCAGTTGCTTGCGGATATTGCAACAACTGGTGGTACGTTTATCTTCCCTATCGCGGCGATGTCTAACGTGTCACAAGGTGCAGCGGCACTGGCGGTTGGTTTCATGAGTAAAGATAAGAAAATGAAAGGTATCGCGATTCCTTCTGGTGTGACTGGCTTGCTTGGTATTACTGAACCTGCAATGTTCGGTGTGAACTTGAAGCTTCGCTATCCATTCATTGCTGCGGTTTGTGCCGCTGCGATTTCAAGCGCGTTTATCACGATGTTCAATGTGAAAGCACAAGCACTGGGTGCGGCGGGTATTCCTGGCATCATCTCAATATCACCAGAAAAGATTGGCTACTACGTGGTAGGTATGATTATCGCGTTCGTGACTGCCTTTGCTCTGACCGTTGTTTTAGGTCTGCGCGAGCGCAGCAAGCAAAACATTAAAGCAACAGCTTAACGTTTCTCCCTAGAAGTGAAGCCCCCCTTTTCACTTCATTTCCTAAGCTTTGGGGTGCTAGCTAGGTGATTTGGCTTAGCTAGCCTTTTTATATTTTTACATGACAGCGTGAAGTGTCACCTTGCTTTTGGTTGCTACTGCTTTCGATTGCCATCGCTTTCGGTTGTCATGATTTTCAGTTTTAAGGTAAGAAAGATGAATCAAGTTTGGGTAACTGGAGACGCCGTCGTCGACCTCATTCCGGAGACTGACGCGACATTATTGAAATGTCCGGGCGGTGCGCCTGCTAATGTCGCGGTAGCGATTTCTCGCCTTTTAGGCAAAAGCGCATTTTTTGGCCGAGTGGGTAACGATCCGTTTGGCACTTTTATGGAAGTGACTCTGCAAAAGGAAGGTGTGAATACCGATCGCTTGGTGAAGGACCCTGAACAACGCACGTCAACCGTGGTGGTCGCTCTTGATGACCAAGGCGAGCGTAGCTTTACGTTTATGGTTAAGCCAAGTGCCGACCAGTTTATGTCTGTTGAAGACATTCCCGAATTTAAGAAAAACGAGTGGCTACACGTCTGCTCGATCTCTTTGGCTAATGAACCAAGCCGAAGCAGCACCTTCGAAGCCATCCGACGCATGAAAGCCGTGGGCGGTTACATCAGCTTCGATCCAAACCTTCGTGATGAAGTGTGGCAAAACCCATCTGAAATTAAGTCTGTGGTCATGAAAGCGGTTGAGTTGGCGGATGTGGTTAAATTCTCAGAAGAAGAACTGGACTTCTTAACCGATTCAACTTCGATGGAACAAGGCTTGGCTAACATTGCAGATCTTAACAACACGCTTGTTCTGGTTACGCAGGGCGCGAAAGGCGTTTGGCGAGTATTTGAAAACCAAGGTGTGTTGATTTCAGGTCGCTCAGTGACGCCAGTGGATACCACGGGTGCAGGCGATGCTTTTGTTGGCGGTTTGCTTGCAAAGCTTTCTCAAGATGATGAGTGGAACAATCAACAAGTCGTCGATTCTGCAATTCAGTGGGCGAATGGGTGTGGTGCACTGGCGACCACGCAAAAAGGCGCAATGACCGCACTTCCAACGCAAGAAGCTCTTACTCAGTTTATTCAAAAAGACTCTTCAAATACGAATGCCGTAGAGGAGAGTGTATGAGTTTGAACTCGAACTGGACAGTAGAGCAAAGATATCGCCGTATAGAAGATATTTCTCTAGAGAGTATTGATGCGATGGTAGAGCTTCGCAAACAAGACTCTGGCTATCCAAGCTACCATATTGCGCCTAAGTTTGGTCTGCTTAATGATCCGAATGGTCTGTGTTTCTTTAATGGTGAACACCACCTATTTTACCAATGGACGCCAGTTGGCCCCGTCCATGGTATGAAGTACTGGTACCACCTTTCTACCAAAGACTTCGTTCATTTCGAAGACCACGGCATTGGCTTGCACCCAGACCAAGATTACGACTCTCACGGTGTTTACTCTGGTGGTGCATTGGTTGAAAACGACAATGCATTGTTGTTTTTTACAGGTAACAAGCGCGACGGAAATTGGTTGCGAGTGCCAACTCAATGTTTTGCCAAGATGACTGCTGACGGCAAAATAGAAAAGCACGGCGTGGTTATCGAAAACGATCACTACACCGAACATTTCCGCGACCCAAAAGTGTGGAAACAGGGCGGCGATTATCTGATGGTTGTGGGTGCTCAAACGCCTCAAAATACTGGCTCTATGGCGCTATATTGCAGCCGAGACCTGATGAATTGGCAGCACAAAGGTCCAATTCAAACTCGTTACAACAACCTTGGCTATATGTGGGAATGCCCAGATTTCTTTGAAATAGAGAATCAGTCGGTGATGCTGTTTTCTCCACAAGGTGTGTCTAGCGAAAATCCATACGATTTCAAAAATATCTACTCGGTGGCTTATATCGTCGGTGACCGCTTAAATCTCGATTCGGTAGAACTGGAAAACCACCAAGATATTGCGCAGCCAGATTATGGCTTCGATTTCTATGCACCACAGACTTATTTAGATGATACAGGCCGCCGTATTCTGATTGCTTGGATTGGTCTGCCTGAGATTGATACACCATCTAATGAGTATCAGTGGGCGGGCATGTTGTCGTTACCACGCGAACTTCAAATCCAAGATGGCTATCTTGTTCAGTCTGCTTTACCTGAATTGAAAGCGCTACAGGGTGAAGCTGTGGTGGTTGAAAATGCTCTTGAATTGGATACAACCAGCTTCATGGTTGAGCTCGAAACGGATACTGACGAGTTTGAGTTTACACTTACTAACGTTGCGGGTGATAACATCGTATTCAGTGCTACAGAAAAGGAGTTCATGCTTGATCGCAGTAAGATGTCTCAGCTCTACGCGGAAGAGTTTGGCTCAGTGAGAAAAGCACCGAGGTTGAGCACCAAGCAAATCATCGAGGTTTATGTTGATAAGTCAGTGATCGAAATCTTTATCAATGGCGGTAAGCACACAATGACCAGCCGTTTCTTCATTGATGACTTGAGTTCATTGTCGATGACTGGTGACGTGAACACCGTTTATCACTCGATGAACCCAATTAAAGGGTTGGACAACTAACCTCCGCTTATCTCCATCAAGAAAGCCGCTGATCATCAACAGCGGCTTTTGTTTGGTCTGCGACATCACTATTGTGCTAACTCTTTGACCTTGTCCATTCCCCGTAGCCCTGAATCTCAAGTCCATTTAGAACAAACAACCAACGCTAAGGTCGAATGTTATTGAAACTGACCTTCTGCGTTCCGTCATCTTTATTCAATAGCTCCACCACATCGCCTTGATAGTAATACGGTTCCATTGGCATCTCGCTGTTGGTCGGCCTTGCGTAATGCAATATTGCTGGCTTCGCGTCAACTTGCTGAGCGAACAAATAGCCAATCAGCGCATGTTCAAACTGGTGATAACCGTTGCCCCAATGGAAAGCTTTGGTGCGTTTTGGGTCAAGCCCGACACCGCCGTATTTGTGGTCGACCCATACATCATGAAAGGTCGGTAACGTGTATTGCAGGACGTCTTTCATCGAACCATCGACAAGTGAAACCGTCATTGCTGCTTGATCAAGTTCCGCCCACTCCCATGATGAAGCCCACTCACTGTGCGGTCTGCTTTGCCAGCCAGTTATCTCTTGTCCTTTCCAGGCTTTCTGAAGTTCCTCGCCATAATATTGGGAGACACTCACGAACTCTTTCTGATATTGCGCCTGATCCAAAGTGTATTTCATACCGTCTAAACCAAACTCCGACCATTCAGAGTTATTCAATGTTTGGCCTGTAAGGTAAGTCATCCAATACGCTTTGATGGTGTGTCCAAAATCATTGTGATTAGCATTCGGCATCATCGCTGCTTTATCGTGAATTGCACCGTAGAAGCGTTGTTCATCTTCAGAATGGTATTGGTCAATCATGGCTTGCGTGAGCCAGTTTAAGTCATCAAGCCATTTTGATTTGATGGGCTCTTTGAGCAGAGGAGCGACTAACAACAGGTAGCCGTTTATTTGATCAAGTTGCGCAACCAGTTCACGCTGTGTGGCTTTGCCATCTTCACCATCCGCAAGTACCCAAGCAAGACCGCTGTTGTCGCTAAGTCGATATTTATCAAAGATAAAAGCTTGTTGTGCGATGAGTGCTTCTTCTACCTTTTTGTCTTGAGTCAGGTAGTAGTACATGGCAAGGCCAACTAATGCATACGCTTGATCTTGAGAAGTACGCTGCTGCCAATTCTGGCCTACTTTTCCCTCTTTTGTGTAGCCGATAAAGCCGCCGTTTTGCTTATCTTCTAGCTGATCAATGATGTAGTAGGCTCCTTGCTTGGCAAGCGCTAAAGCCTGCTTATCGCCACTAAGGTGGTAGAGCACGCCATAGGCATAAGTTTGACGTGACTTCATCCGCGTAAACTCTTTGCCAAAGTGTGGCGTGATCCAGCCTTTGTTTAGTTCATGGCACACATCAGAAACATCGAGCAAGGTACCGTCATCACAGCGGAAAGTAGGGAAGTTTCCTACCGGTTCTCCTTGAGCGCTAGGCATTAACCAATAAGGTGCAAGCCCTTCAGTCGCATGGTTGAGCCACTCTTCTCCAGAAGGAAGATGGGCGTTGGCAGATACGGCGAAGCTAGTAATACTGAGTAATGCGATCGTTGCTCGTAACATGATGTTTATCTTAACTATTTGAATTTATTTGAATATAAACAATCACATCTGCACATTGTGATTAGGCGATCACAATCGACCAAATTAATAAGGTTTAGATAAAAGCTCACAGACTAGTGAGCTTTGGAAGGGTGTCTTGTATTTTATACTGGCTTGCCCGCCTCATCTTCTTCAACCACATCGGTTTCTAAGCTTGCCTCTGCCAGCCATTTTTGTATTGATGGACTGTTAAGCACACGTTGTTGATACTGCGATGCCTTTTCGGAAAGTTGTATTCCATAGGTTTCTACGCGCAATGCGACGGGTGCAAACATTGCATCGGCAATCGACCATTCACCAAACAACCATCCTTCAGGGTATTGTTCCATTTGTGCAGACCATATTGCATCAATACGAGCGATGTCTTTCAGTGCGTCTTCACTCAGTGTGAGCTTTCGTTGTGCGCGGCAGTTCATCGGCATTTCATTTCTGACGGCAAAGAACCCAGAGTGCATCTCGGCGGAAATTGCTCGGGCATGAGCGCGTTCTTTCACTGAGCTAGGCCACGCTGCACCGTCCAAATAGGCATCGTTAACGTATTCGAGAATCGCCAATGAATCCCACACCGCAACATTACCATCAACTAGGGTTGGAACCTTGGCCGTTGGCGTCACTTTCGCCAGAGTGTCGTAAAAATCAGAGGTGAATAGCTTGAGCTTGATGACTTCTGCATTCAGGTTGTAGTTGTCGAATATTAGCCATGCGCGCAGTGACCAAGTTGAGTAGTTCTGGTTTCCAATATAAAGCTGCATCGTTGCTTCCTTGCGTTTGGTGGGCATGCATTTGAGATTAGGGGATTGTATTGCGGCGCACTAACGGATAATTTTGATGCAATACATTAACAAAAACGATGGGTGGTGATTTCAATATGGATATTGATGCTTTGCGAGGCTTTCTCGCGTTTGTAGAAACCAGTAGTTTCACTCGTGCAGCGAAACAGATAAATCGCACCCAATCGGCATTCAGTGCTCAGATGCGTAAGTTGGAAGAAGAACTTAACGTCACTCTTTTCCAGAAAGAAGGACGTAATTTAATACTGACTGAAGCTGGCTTAGCGCTGCGATCTCATGCCGAACAGTTGGTCGCCCTTCACAATACCGCACTTAAGCAAGTAAAGCGTTACGAAGACAAACAACCTCTGCGACTCGGCTGCCCTGAAGACTACAATGACACCATTCTGCCGAAAGTGATTCGCCTGTTGCAGAAAGCAGAACCCACCTGTTCAATCCAAATATTCAGCCTGCCCAGCATTACGCTGAGAGAGTGGTTGGATGACGGCAGGCTTGATGCGGCGATTGTCACCCGAGCGCCCGATAGTGAAGAGGGTTACTGGCTCACTCATGATATCGGAGTATGGATAAGCAGCCCTGATTATGTGTTCGATGAGTCTAAACCAGTGCCATTAGCCTTGTTTCAGACCGATTGTAAGTACCACGCCGCGGCAGTGAATGGCTTAACCAAGCAGGGCACGCCTTATCAGTTATTGGCGTGTAGCAATACCGCTTCAGCGCAGCGTGCAATCGTGAAAGCAGGATTAGCGATTGGTGCGATGGGTAAGCTAAGCGTGACTTCAGATTTGAAAATTCTTGATGATATGCCGCCGTTGCCTTCGGTCGATATTGTGCTGATCCTAGCGAGTAAGCATCACCCGGTATTGGATAAAGAAGTGCTCAATCAACTTGTGGAGCTGGGTTCTGAGTAGCTTAGGTTCATCTTCCTATTGGAGGATTCCCAAGCTTTTCAATTTTCGATAAATGGTGTTGCGGCTGATACCGAGTATTCTCGAAGTCTTACTTATGTTGCCTTGGTTGGCTTGATAAGTTTGCAACAAGGTTTCTTCAACGGTGCTTCTTAAATCGTTACTCGCTGTACCTTTTATGGCATTAGAAGTCATTAGCTGGTGCTGATTATCGTGTGCTAATGACGTGAGATGTTGAGCAAGATGGCTCGGTACATGTTCTAAGGTGAGCTGTGGTTCATCACTCGCCAGTAGAGCGGCGACCTTAAGTAAATTGTCTAACTCGCGAATATTGCCTGGCCAAGAATAGGCGCACAGTAAGCTCATTAAGTGCGGGCAGATTGTCTGTTCGTCTTCTGCGTATTTACCGTGAATGTGCTCGATTAAGGCGTGTTTGTCTTGTCGGTGTTGCAGGCTTGGCAAGGTAAAGGCCAAGCCATTCAGGCGGTAAAAGAGATCTTGTCGAAATTCCCCCGTAGCGACCAACTGTTCTAAGTTTTTATGCGTCGCGGCGATGATCTGACAATCGACTTGATAGCTTTGATTAGAACCAACTGGCACCACGGATTTGTCTTGCAGAACATGCAGCAAGCGACACTGAGCCTCTAACGGCATGTCGGCGATTTCATCCAAAAATAGAATGCCCTTGTCTGCTTGACGGATCTTACCTTGAAAACCCTTGTGGCTTGCGCCAGTAAACGCGCCCGGCGCGTAGCCAAACAGCTCAGATTCGATAAGATCTTTCGGCAGCGCACCGCAGTTCACCGCAACTAACGGTGACGATTTACGTTGGCTTTGCTTGTGTAACGCTTTAACAAACTCGCCTTTACCAACCCCTGTTTCGCCTAGGATTAATAGGCTGATCCCTCTGTCGATAACCTTATTGGCCTGTTGCCAAGCGTGTTCTATCTGTTGTTCACCATGGTGCAAATCGCACGATGCTGAAATGGAGCGCGTGCGTTTGGTGGTTGGTTGTTTGAGATGCTGTTTCTCAAAGACAAAGGGCGTGTCTAATGAGGTTCGGTTGAACAGGGTATCTATGCATTCGCCGACGATCGAGGTTTGATCCAACAATTGAGAGGCGACTTGATTGTGCGCGACTACCTCGCCTGCTTCATTGGCTATCACTATCCCTTGCCAACCACTGTGTAGTAAAGATTTCTCACATGCGAGGTCAATACGAGTGGTGCCTTGTGGGATATGACTTAATAGCTGATTTTCAACAAGCTGAACCATATTTTGAACCAGCAATTGGACAGAACTGTCGTGTTGTTGCTGCTCACTGGTAATGTCCAATACGCCAACCATCTGCCCTTGATGATCAAACACAGGGCTTGCTGAACAACTGATAAATCGATGCTGGTGGATGAAGTGTTGTTCGCCAATGATGGATACGGGTTTCGCTTCCACAATGGCGGTGCCAATCGCGTTGGTGCCTTTAAGTTGTTCCTGCCAACACGCTCCAGAGCTGAGTGCAATTGACGTCAGTTTCTCCTTAAACCGCTCCTGTCCCCAACTCGCCAGAATCACCCCTTCAATGTCCGTCAAAATCAAACGACTGTCAGTGCGCGCAAACATCTGATTAAACAGAGGGAGAGCATTACGTTCGACGATGTTGATTAAGTCAGAAGATTGATGTCGTCGCTGTTTAAGAATCGATTGTGGCAGGCGAATATCTTCGGGAAGTCGTCTTTGTTTTAGACCCGCTTCTGTGCTGCGGTGCCAAGAGGATGAAAGCCAATCTGAGGTGTTTGCTTGTTGAAGGTGCATGACTGTTCCATGTCGTAACAGTGAGGGTGTACCAATTTGGAACAGTTGAACACTGGTGTGGTTTCCAGACGTCCGTTCAATGCCAACTCACTTTGGGTTGTAAACGTTTGGTAATCATAGTTTTACAATTTATTAACAACAAGTTTTGAAGTTCTGGCGTGTGATTTGCGTTGTTACTGTTGTGAAGAAAACACGAAGTATCAGTGTTTTAAACAGAAAGTATAAACATGGGCGTCTTGTCATGAGTTCTTTTCTCAAGAGGAGCCGCCACAAAAATAAGACAGCTCTCGCTCAATAACAAATCTAAGAAGGATCTAACTATGATTTACGCACAGCCGGGTAGTGATAACGCAGTGGTGAACTTTAAAGCGCAATACGATAACTTTATCGGTGGCGAGTGGGTGAAGCCTGTCAGCGGCGAATATTTTGATAACACTTCCCCAGTGAATGGTCAGGTGTATTGCCAAGTGGCACGCTCAACCGAGGCGGATATCAGCTTGGCACTCGATGCCGCGCATGCAGCTCGTGCAAGTTGGGCTGCGACTAGTGTGACCGAACGTTCGAACATCCTGCTTAAAATTGCCGACCGCATTGAAGCGAACCTTGAAGAAATCGCGGTCGCTGAAACATGGGAAAACGGCAAGCCTGTGCGAGAAACCTTAGCGGCAGATATTCCTTTGGTTGTCGATCACTTCCGTTATTTCGCGGGTTGTATTCGAGCGCAAGAAGGTAGCGCAGCAGAGCTGGATTCAAACACCGCGAGTTACCACTTCCCAGAACCTATTGGTGTTGTAGGGCAGATCATTCCTTGGAACTTTCCGATTTTAATGGCGGCTTGGAAATTGGCACCAGCACTGGCTGCGGGCTGTTGTGTGGTGATGAAGCCAGCCGAGCAAACACCGACATCGATCTTGGTTATGATGGAGAAGATCGCTGATCTTCTACCTGCAGGCGTAGTCAACATCGTCAATGGTTTTGGTAGCGAAGCCGGCCAAGCATTAGCAACCAGCGATCGTTTGGCTAAATTGGCCTTTACTGGTTCGACAGAAGTCGGCCACCACATCCTGAAATGTGCGGCTGAAAGCTTGATTCCATCAACGGTTGAGCTTGGCGGTAAGTCTCCAAATATCTACTTCCCAGATATCTTTAATCATGAAGACGAATACCTAGATAAGTGTGTCGAAGGTATGTTGCTGGCGTTCTTTAATCAGGGCGAGGTGTGTACCTGTCCATCACGTGTGTTGATTCACGAATCGGTGTACGACAAGTTCATCGCCAAGGTGGTCGAGTGTGCTCAAACTATTAAACAAGGTAACCCGCTAGATACAGATACGCAGGTTGGCGCACAAGCTTCAAAAGAGCAGTTCGATAAGATCTTGAGCTACCTAGAAATTGGCCGTCAAGAAGGTGCGAAAGTGCTAACAGGTGGTGAAATCGCGCAGCAACCAGATGATCTCGGCAACGGTTACTACATTCAGCCAACCATGCTGGAAGGGCATAACAAGATGCGTGTATTCCAAGAGGAGATCTTCGGTCCTGTTATCGCGGTGACGACGTTTAAAGATGAAGCAGAAGCACTCGAGATAGCCAATGATACCGAATATGGCTTGGGTGCAGGCGTGTGGACGCGTGATGCAAACCTCGCGTATCGAATGGGTCGCAACATTGAAGCCGGCCGTATCTGGGTGAACTGCTACCACGCTTACCCAGCTCATGCCGCGTTTGGTGGTTACAAGAAGTCGGGCATCGGCCGTGAGACACATAAGATGATGCTCGATCACTACCAAAATACTAAGAACCTGTTGATCAGCTACGATACTAACCCACTAGGATTTTTCTAAAATAGATAGGTTCTAGAACAGTCTAATTAGGAAGTCACTAGCAACGAGATGGCTTAAACAATATAAGTAAAATGAAAAGCAAAACGCCAAGTTCTTATGAGCTTGGCGTTTTTATGTTTGAATCGCTTTAGTTTTTCGAAAAGAAGATCTCTGGCTTATGGTTCGGGCCATAGTTGCCTTCTAGTTGGGTAAGTTCTAATCCTTGTTTGCCTATCAAAGAGCCGACCAATTGGCGGTTAAACGGGTAGCTGTCGGGGTTGTTAATATATTCTTCAACATCTATCCATTTAGCTTCTGCAATTTCATCAGTGTCTTGAATCGCAATTTCTTGAGTTTGAGCGATAAGGTGACAAATAAAGTAGAGGTTTGATTTACCGAATTGATACGGGTGTCTTGTCGCCATGCCAACCACAGAAACGAACGTTGCCTCGATACCGGTTTCTTCCAAGGTTTCACGAACCACCGATTCTTCAATGCCTTCACCCAACTCAATATGACCGCCCGGTAATTTGTAGCCCGTCATGCCGTGCTCTTTGATCATCAGAACTTGATTGTGTTCGTTAGTGATTAACGCACCAGCACCCAAGGTGTGGGTCGGAATGAAAGGCACAAACTCTACAATCTCGGATTTGTGGATCAGCGTAATCTCGTCTTCTAAGCAGTTGTGAAACACAAAGCCAAGCTCAGTCGCCACCGGAATAAGGTGCGAGAGTGAAATAGGTAAGCTAATCCAAATAATGCCTTTGCTATTCTGCTTTGAAAATTCGGTGATCTCGCTGAGTTCGGCATTGAATGAGTCAACATCGTGAGGGGCTGTTGCTGGGTCAATGATGATGCCGTTAAATTTGTCGAGCGTAAATTCCACGGGTGATCCTTTATTATTTTGATTTATTGGGCGTCGAGCATGGTCTGAGCTTATCGTATCTAAAGAGCTTATAACACCTTGAGAGCAAGGGCAGCAGTGAATCAAAAGTAGGCAATGCAGTTTATGTCGAACGGGTCGGGATAAGTGGAGGGTGTTGCTAGAAAAAAAAACTGCGCTTGGAAGCCAAAGCGCAGTTTTAAAATGAGGTTTATTGCAGTTCGATTTTAACGAATATAGTTCGCGTTAATACTCACGTACCAGTGTTGAAGCTTGCCATCAGATTTCTTGATCCACAAATCGTTGGTGTAGCTATCAATCTTGCCGTTAACCGTAAGGTTGAATGTGTTCTCGTCGAATTCGCCAAGCTTCACGAACTGGTCCGTGGTAATCAGGAATGGGTCCATGTCGTCTACACCAACCACATCTGAAATCACATAGTAGTGGTAAGTCAGCGGCTTGCTCGCATCATTCGGGTTGCTGCGATACGCAACAAGCTTGAATGGTTCCGTTAATGGAACGTCGAGCGTTTGCTTGTCCATGGTCGCTGGAATTGGAATAAACAGCCAAGCGGTAAACAGACCGCTCAATAAAACCATCAGGAAGAAAAGAGTCTTAATTGCTTTCATAGCAACCTTCAAAATATGGGGGATGTTAATGGGGCTATGGTAACTAGGGAGAGTAAAGATGCAAGCTCTGTTATTACCCTATCTTATCTCAGCTTAATCTAGCGCAAAGAAAGCGGTTCGGTTAACTCGAAATGTAAACACGAGTGCTTAACTCTTGATTATGGCTTAAGAGAATTCGTTATTTGAACCAATCTTGGTTTTTAACCAGTCTCTCGAAACAAGGCGAAGAACTGTCGCGAAATGACCTATATAGATAAAATTCAGTACGATAAGAATAGCGCATGAATATTTTTTGAGCGTTTTCTTATGCATTTAAATCCACGGTTAAGTGGCGAATACCATTCTTATGTCGATCACTCATTTCGTATCGATTGTTCACTTGGCTCCAATCCATTTGGCGCACCAGAAATTCCTGAACATGTGATCAAAGATATTATCTACGGTATTGATAAGTACTATTGCCACAGGGAGCTTTCGGAGCTGACTTATCTGACTCGCCAGTTTATTGGGATTGAAGATTGTCGTATTACGTACACCACGGGCTCTCTTGGGGCGCTAGAACTTATCTTCAATAAACTGATCGATCACAACAATCGCACCATGATAGGCATTGGCCCTCAGTTTGTTGAAGCAGTATCAGAGTTCACTTTGGTGGGCGGGAAGTACCAGTCCATCAACATGTTTGATTATCAAAACGAGTCGGATCTGTTCGGTGTGTTGGCATCAAAAATAAGCAGTCAAAATCCTGCCTTGGTGTATATCGATAATCCCAACAACCCAACGGGTCGAATCTACGACAGAGCTTATCTGGTCGAGATAGCGAGAGTATGTGAGCGTTCTGGCGCTATTTTGATTGTCGACGAGGCATATGGTGAATACCTGACCCCTGAGCAGTCTATGCTCGATCAGACCTTAGTCTTGGACAACTTAATAGTTTTACGAACCTTTTCTAAAGGTTTAGGGCTCGCTGGGATTCGACTCGGTTACTTAGCCAGCAGTGAAAACCTGACTTCTGCAATCGAAGCTGCGGTGAGTGTGTTTACGCCGACTTACCCCTCAATAAAAATCGCATCGGCGACCTTACCCAATGCAAAACACTTCTTAGAAATGAACCGCAGCAAAACTGAATACTTTAAGCAGCAAATGATCGGCTTGTTGTCTGAGAACAATATTGAGGTAGTTGGCACGTCAATATCGACGCCCATTATGTTGTTGAAAAAGAGAGGAACTCACCTTTCAAAGCTATTTGAGAGTATCGGTATTAAGACATGTTCGGGTGTCGATTTTGCTATTACGTGCGACGCGATGACTGAAGAGTATGTTCGATTACGAATTGTTGGAAATGATGTGGATTTAGAAGCGTTAAAGCAGCGTATTCAGCAGTTATAAAAGCAACCGTTATAAAATCATCAGGTATTAAAAAGCCCGCACCTTGCGTTTACAAATTGCGGGCTAAATTCATCTGGCTACTTGTTTAAGTAAGCAGCGTGGAACTCAATGTGTTCATCAATAAAGCTAGAGATGAAGTAGTAGCTGTGGTCGTAACCAGGCTGCATACGTAGATCTAAATCGGCATTGGTTACCTTAGCGGCTTCGACTAATTGCTCAGGTTTAAGCTGTTCAATCAGGAAGTTATCGGCTTCACCTTGGTCGACCAACATTGGCAGTTTAGTGCCTTTGGTTTTTAGAAGCTCAGAGGCATCGTAGTGTTTCCACTCTTCAATATCCAAGCCTAGGTATTGGTTGAAGGCTTTTTGTCCCCAAGGGCATTGCATTGGGTTGGTGATTGGGCTGAATGCAGAGATAGAACGGTAGCTATCTTCGTTTTTAATGCCAATCGTTAGGGCACCATGTCCGCCCATGCTGTGACCAGAAATCGATTTTACGGATGTAACAGGGAAGAACGACTCAATTAATGCAGGGAGCTCTGTTACCACGTAATCGTACATGTGGTAATGGCTGTCCCATGGCGCTTGAGTGGCATTCACATAGAAGCCTGCACCTTGGCCGAGATCGTAATTTTCATCGTCGGCAACACCTTCGCCACGTGGGCTAGTGTCTGGTGCAACAATCGCGATGCCTTGCTCAGCCGCGGCTTTGAAAGCGCCGGCTTTTTGCATGAAGTTTTCATCGGTACAGGTTAAGCCTGACAACCAATACAAAACAGGAACTGGGTTTTCTTTGCTTGCGTTAGGTGGCAAGAAAATCGCAAAACGCATGTTGCAGTCAAGCGTTGCAGAAAAGTGGGTGTATTGTTTGTGCCAACCACCAGCAACCTTTGCTTGGCTAATGTTTTCGATTGTCATCTATTGTGCTCCGTTAGGTTGATGGTTTGGGAGTAAATTTGTCTATATTACATAAAGTTTCACCACCCACCGGGCAGGAGGTGGTGAAGACAGTTTGTTGCTATTCATTTGTAGCTGTGGCCTCGATGCTCGAAAGAATCGAGGCCAAGATGTGTTACTTATCCATGTGTAGAACAGTACGGATAGATTCACCTTTGTGCATTAGGTCGAATGCTTCGTTTACGTCTTGCAGACCCATTGTGTGAGTGATGAACTCTTGAAGGCCAAACTCACCCGCCATGTAACGGTTTACGATTTCTGGAAGCTCAGAGCGGCCTTTAACACCACCGAAAGCAGAGCCACGCCATACACGACCTGTTACTAGTTGGAATGGACGAGTTGAGATCTCTTGACCTGCGCCTGCAACACCGATGATTACAGATTCGCCCCAACCTTTGTGACAACATTCAAGCGCTTGACGCATCACGTTTACGTTACCAATACATTCGAAAGAGTACTCAACACCACCGTCTGTCATCTCAACGATAACGTCTTGGATTGGCTTGTCGTAGTTCATTGGGTTGATGCAGTCAGTCGCGCCAAGTTGTTTCGCTAGCTCGAATTTGCTCTCGTTGATGTCAACACCGATGATGCGGTTAGCACCAGCCATGCGAGCACCAATGATTGCAGAAAGACCGATACCGCCAAGGCCGAATACAGCAACGTTGTCGCCTTTTTCAACTTTAGCTGTGTTAAGTACCGCGCCCATACCTGTTGTTACACCACAACCTAGAAGACAAACTTCTTCAAGTGGTGCTTCTTTGCTTACTTTCGCTAGAGAGATTTCTGGAAGTACAGTGTACTCAGAGAAAGTAGAGCAACCCATGTAATGGAAAATTGTTTCGCCATTGATAGAGAAGCGGCTTGTACCGTCTGGCATTAGGCCTTTACCTTGCGTTTCACGAACGGCTTGGCATAGGTTAGTTTTACCAGATTTACAGAACTTACATTCGCCACATTCAGCTGTGTAAAGTGGGATAACGTGGTCGCCAATCTCAACACTTGTAACGCCTTCGCCGATCATCTCAACGATACCGCCACCTTCGTGACCAAGAATTGAAGGGAAGATACCTTCTGGATCGTCACCTGATAATGTGAATGCGTCAGTGTGACAAACACCAGTAGCAACGATGCGAACTAGAACCTCACCAGCTTTAGGAAGTTGTACATCAACTTCTTCCATTTTTAGTGGCTCGCCAGCTGCCCATGCAACCATTGCTTTTGATTTGATATGCGTTTGACCAGGTTTAATTTCGATTGTCATTGGATGTTTCCTATATGTCAGTACAGCGGATAATTGTGCAATTAAATTCAACCCGTTAAGCGTAGTTGAGCTTAATTGTTTCCGCTCTCTCGTTTTGTTGGAGCTAGTATAGGTGTGAGTGCATGTTTTGATAATCCCCTTAAATAGAAAATGATTATTACGTATTTGTAATAATAGAGCATTTAGGTTCCTCGTGTTAACCGAAAGTCACACTTAAGAATTTTTAAGGTACGTCATAATAATTGCTTACTGAAAATCACATGAATTGGAAATAAAACTACAATATTCTGAGCGCCGTATTTAATGTTGTGGACTCATACATGCTTTTATCTCTTCCGCCTCCAGTGATGCTGTCACTTGCCATCGTGCTTGAAGTTGTCGCGACTTCTTTATTGCCTAAAACGCAGCAATTTACTTCCCTTCCTGCGACCGCCGCAGTACTCGTCGGTTATGGCTTTGCTTTTTATCTGTTGTCTCTCACGGTTCAAACCATGTCTTTGGGTGTGGCGTATGCGATTTGGTGTGGCGCAGGGATAGTGTTGGTCGCGGCGTTGTCTTGGTTGGTCTACGGGCAAAAGCTAGACATCTACGCGATCATTGGCATCGCTTTGATTCTGTCTGGTGTGGTGGTCATTAACCTGTTTTCAACGTCGGTGAGTCACTAAGAGTCTATTTCCTACTTCTGAAGGAACAAACTAATTGGAATCTAGAGTAGTTAGCCTTCAACTTAAGGTATTGAATATAATATAGTAATTCCAATAAATGCATTTTGTGCATGTATTTTATGAAAACAGCTCACTTTACTCATAGATTGGTCGGTTTAGTATAGCCAGCAGAAACCTATGATTATAAATAATCATAGATATTATCTGTTTATCAATAACTTAGGGGGTCATTATGACTATTCCGACAACCGATATGATGGAAGCTTGGACGGGATTTCAAGCTGGCGACTGGCAAACATCCGTTAATGCACGTGATTTTATTCAGCGAAACTACACCCCTTATGAAGGCGATGAATCTTTTCTTGCGGACGTGTCGGAGTCGACGACACAGCTATGGGAGTCGGTGCTAGAAGGTATTAAAGAAGAAAGCCGCACTCATGCCCCTGTCGATTTTGATACTGATATCGTTTCCACTATCACCTCACACGATGCCGGTTACATTGTAAAAAACCTCGAAAAAATCGTGGGTCTACAAACCGATAAACCACTGAAACGCGGCATCATCGCCAATGGTGGTATTCGAATGGTGAAAACGTCGTGCGAAGTGTACGGTCGTGAATTAGAGCCACAAATCGAAAAGATCTTCACTGAGTACCGCAAAACGCATAACCAAGTAGCGTTCGATCTTTATACCGACGAAATTAAAGCATGTCGCCGTTCTGGTATTATTACTGGTCTGCCGGATGCTTATGGTCGTGGACGCATTATCGGCGACTACCGTCGTCTTGCTTTGTACGGTATCGACTTCCTAAAATTAGACAAAAATGAGCAATTCAAATCGACTCAGAAGATGCTTGAAACGGGTGGTGATTTAGATAAGACATTGCGTCTACGTGAAGAGCTTACTGATCAAATTCGTGCCCTTGATGAAATGCGAGAAATGGGTTTGAAGTACGGCATTGATATGTCTTCTCCTGCTCGTACTGCGCAAGAAGCAATCCAATTTACCTATTTTGGTTACTTAGCTGCGGTTAAGTCTCAAAATGGTGCTGCGATGTCGCTAGGCCGCACATCAACCTTCCTAGATGTTTACATCGAACGAGACCTTAAACTTGGTTTGATTGATGAAAAACAAGCGCAAGAGTTGATTGACCATTTCATCATGAAGCTTCGTATGGTTCGTTTCCTTCGCACTCCTGAATACGATTCATTGTTCTCTGGGGACCCAATTTGGGCAACAGAAGCAATGGCTGGTATGGGCGTTGATGGTCGCACTCTTGTTAGCAAAACGACTTTCCGCTACTTGCACACATTGCACACGATGGGCCCAGCGCCAGAGCCGAACATGACCGTCCTATGGTCTGAACAACTGCCTATCGCGTTTAAACAATACGCGGCTAAAGTGTCTATCGAAACCTCATCACTTCAGTATGAGAACGACGATCTAATGCGTGCGGATTTTGATAATGACGATTACGCGATTGCGTGTTGTGTAAGCCCGCAGGTGGTTGGCCAACATATGCAGTTCTTTGGCGCTCGCGCAAACCTTGCTAAAGCGCTACTTTACACCATTAACGGTGGTGTTGATGAAAAATCTAACATGCAGGTTGGTCCTCAAGTTGCTCGTATCGAAGATGAAGTTCTCGATTTTGACCGCTTAATGCCACGCTTTGATGACATGATGGATTGGCTTGCAACGCAATACGTCACTGCGTTGAACGTGATCCATTACTCGCATGACCGTTACAGCTATGAAGCATCGTTAATGGCATTGATGGATCGCGATGTTCATCGCACAATGGCTTGTGGTATTGCAGGGCTGTCGGTTGTTGCTGACTCGTTAGCGGCTATCAAATACGCGAAGGTAACACCAGTACGTAACGAAGATGGCATCGCTGTCGACTTTGATATTGAAGGCGAATATCCAAAATTCGGCAACAACGATTCACGTGTCGATGATATTGCTTGTGATTTGGTTGAACGTTTTATGAAGAAAATTCAGAAAAGGAACACCTACCGTGAAGCGGTTCCAACTCAATCTATCCTTACGATTACTTCAAACGTTGTATATGGTAAAAAAACCGGTAACACGCCTGATGGTCGCCGCGCTGGTATGCCATTTGGCCCGGGCGCAAACCCAATGCACGGTCGTGATGAGAAAGGGGCGGTGGCTTCACTTTCTTCAGTTGCCAAACTGCCGTTCGAGTACGCTAAAGATGGTATTTCTTACACCTTCTCAATCGTACCAAATGCACTAGGTAAAGATGATCTAAGCCAAAAAGTGAACCTAGCAGCACTAATGGATGGTTACTTCCACCATGAAGAAAGTGCAGGATCGATTCGTGTTGAGGGTGGGCAACATCTTAACGTGAACGTGCTTAACCGTGACATGTTGTTGGATGCCGTCGAACATCCAGAAAAATACCCACAGTTAACCATCCGAGTCTCGGGTTACGCAGTACGATTCAACTCGCTAACACGTGAGCAGCAACAAGATGTAATTAGCCGTACGTTTACTGCTAAGATCTAACCGTAAACTTCAAGTTATACGGTCCTAAAAAGCGCGAGAATGACATCCGTCTCTCGCGCTTTTTTGTGCGTCGAGTATGGCGGTAATCATGTTGTTGGACGTCGCGTTGTCTTGGCTGGTATATGGGCAAAACCGATATTTACACGGTGATTGGAATTACTTTGATGCTTTTTTTGGGGGGATTCGCTTGTTTTTTATGTCAGAGATCACTAGGAGCTCTAACTTATCTTTGCCCCATTCAGTATATGGAATCCACGTATTT